>SVQS01000022.1 GCA_015065205.1 Oscillospiraceae bacterium | reverse complement strand
GAGCGTGCAGTTGGTGCCGAAGTTCTCGAATCCTTGCTTCCTGCTCAGCAGGTCGTCAAGATTGTAAACGAAGAGCTCACGCGTCTGATGGGCGGCTCGCAAGCCAAGCTCACCATTGCATCCAAGCCCCCCACAGTCATTATGATGGTAGGTCTTCAGGGTGCAGGTAAAACAACACACGCAGGTAAGCTTGCGGGAATGTATAAAAAGCAGGGCAAACGTCCGCTTCTTGTTGCAGGCGACATCTACCGTCCTGCCGCAATTAAACAGTTGCAGGTAGTCGGTGAAAAGCTGGATATTCCTGTTTTTACAATGGGCGACAAGGTCTCTCCCGTTGAAATTGCAAAGGAATCCATTAAATTCGCAAACCAAAAGGGCTATGATATGGTCTTTATCGATACCGCAGGTCGTCTGCAAATCGACGAAGTTCTTATGGATGAGCTCAAAAATATTAAGGCAGAGGTCAATCCCGATGAGATCCTTTTGACCGTCGACTCGATGATCGGTCAGGAATCTGTCAACGTTGCCGAAACCTTTAACAACCTGCTCGACATCACGGGCGTTATCCTAACAAAACTCGATGGCGACACCAGAGGCGGTGCGGCACTTTCTATTCGCTACGTCACAGGCAAGCCTATCAAGTTTGTGGGTATGGGCGAAAAACTTGATACCATCGAGCCTTTCCATCCCGACCGTATGGCATCGCGTATCCTCGGTATGGGAGACGTGCTGACGCTGATCGATAAGGCACAAGCGGCCTACGATGAAAAGCAGGCGGCAGAGCTGGAGCAAAAGATGCGCCAGCAGACATTCACTCTTGACGATTACCTTGAACAACTCGGGCAGCTCAAAAACATGGGCAACCTCGAGCAGCTGATGGGTATGATGCCGGGTGTGAAGCCGGGAGCGATGAAGGACGTCAAAATTGATGAAAAGGCTATGGCACATACAGAGGCTATTATCCACTCTATGACCAAGGCCGAAAGGGAACACCCCGACATCATCAACGCATCTCGCAAAAAGAGAATTGCGGCAGGCTCGGGTACCTCGGTTGAGGAGGTCAACAAGCTCCTCAAGCAATTTGAACAAATGCTCAAAATGATGAAGCAGTTTACCAATATGGGTAAAACAAAGCAAGGCAAGAGAATGCTCGGTAGAATGAAGATGCCTTTCTGATTTCACCGTTCATGATAAATCAAGAAAAACAAAAAAATAAAAATATTTTTTAATTTATGGAGGAAACAAACCATGGCAGTAAAAATGAGACTGAGAAGAATGGGTATGAAGAAAGCACCCTTCTATCGCGTAATCGTAGCAGACAGCCGTTCTCCCAGAGACGGTCGCTTCATCGAGGAGATCGGTTACTACAACCCTCTCACCGAGCCCGCTGATATCAAGATCGATGCAGAAAAGGCAAAGAAGTGGCTCTCTAACGGCGCACAACCCACTGAAACTGTTAAGTCCCTGCTGAAAAAGAGTGGCATCGTTGACTGAGCCGTCCGATAAGGAGACACAGCATGATTAACTTGCAGGAAACTCTCGCTAACATCGCAAAGGCGATTGTCGATTCTCCCGACGAGGTTAAGGTAACGCAGGAAGAGGACGAAAAGACTGTTACGCTCACTCTCACCGTTGCCCCCGACGATATGGGTATGGTAATCGGCAGACACGGCAAGATTGCAAAAGCGATCCGTTCCGTAATGAAGGCTGCTTCCGTTAATAGCGGCAAAAAAGTAAATGTCGATATCAGATAAGATATCACAAAAAACGTGAGGAACATCCCAAAAGGGAGAACCTCACGTTTTTTATATGTATAAACCAACGGTTGCAAAAAAATAAAAGTGATTCTCTTTACATTTCCAAAGTTTTGTGATATAATGTAATTGGTAAATTCGGTTATTTTAAATAGGAGGTCTTTATGCCTGCATCTATTGTTACGTTTGCCGTTGGGGTTATTTGCATCGTCCTTGGAATCATCAATATGCGCGGAAATATTTCGTCTATTCATTCCTATCACCGCAGAAGAGTTGCAAAAGAAAATATTCTTCCTTTTGGAAAAATGGTAGGGCTCGGCACCGTCATTATGGGTGTGGGTATTATCCTGTTTAGTATTTTGTCTGCCATCACATTCCGTACTGACAATGACACCTTTGTTTTAATTGGAACAGTTGCAATGATAGCAAGCTTTGTTGTTGGAATGGCATTGAGCTTTTACGCAATGAGGAAATATAACGGCGGAATTTTCTAATTTATCTATTACAACTTTTCAACCGGAGAATTTATTATGAAGAAAATAACAGAAATTCTTTTTGCAATAGGAATGTGTTTGGCGTTGCCTGCAGGAATTTTTGGGGTGATTTATGAGCTGTTCATTTGGAACAAATCTATTATTCCGGATTGGTTGTTTAATATGATTGTAATAATAGGAACAATCGGATTTTTATGTATCATTCCTTTTGTAATTTACAATTCCAAACGCAGAAAAATGGATTAAATGAACAATTTACAGAAAAAACCACGGCTCCAAACGAGCCGTGGTTTTCTGTTTCTATATCTACAAAAAAGAGATTGGTGGGTTACTCCTTAGCCTGCTTCTGTAATATATATCCGATTGGAACTGATATGAAAGGTTGCGGAGAGAAGAGCAATCAATTCACGCCGAACATTGTCATTCGAGCCACCCAAGCAAACGATGCCGATGCCGGCGATCTCGGGAGCAGAGCGCGAGAGGTAGATGGGCGAGGCAGAAGAACCGCTTCCGAGAATGACGTATTCCTCGTTTCCGTCGGGCCACTCGGTGGCATAGACTGATTCAAAAGAGCCAGAGAGAGTGACAACAACGGTCACGTTGCGCACACCGCTGACCGATTCGCAAAGCTTTTTGATCCGAGACTCCAAATAGTCCTGATAGATCACCAACTCGTCGGTTGATGTGCTGTAGGGGGTCTCATCTGCCGTTTTTTCTGCCTTTTTTCCACTGCTTCCAAGTAGAATTAGTAAAATCCCAAGCACACCGCATCCAAGCAAAAGATAAAGCCGCAAGCGCCCATTTTGTGATGCATTTCCTTTTTTAAAAAAATCGAACATAATAACTCCTGTTTTGCATTAAAAAATTATTCAATGGCACTCACGCAATCGCAACCCAAAAGGGAAGTAACGTATTCCTCAATTTTGGCAGGATTTTTCCAAATCCCCTTACCAGAAAGAATCACCGTCACCTTTTTGGGATGCCAATCGTTATTCTCATTCTGCCACTCTACGTGCACGCGTAGGTCATCCTCGGCAATTTCAAACTCTTGGCACAGCGTCTGTTTCAGCATCCCTTCAAAATACTGCCGCGAGGCATCGTCAAGCGCATTTTGAAGTTCTTCCGCGTAATGATCCTCAATTTCTCCCTCTATGCCAAGCTCCCAATTTCCGTCGGCAATTTCGCCAAGTCTTTGTGCGAGAGATACGGTGGGGGATATGAGAATACAAATAAAGATAAGCGAGGTTACAAGCTTGAGATGCTTTGAGAGTCCACTGCCCGTACTCGTTGGTGCGAGGATATCCACCACTGTAATGAGGAGCGCGGTGGCGAAAATGGAGAGCAGATAAGTCTTGATGTCTTCCATAGGTCAAGCGAGCGCGGTGGCGCAATGAGTAAAGAGGGTAAAGGTGAGAAAGAGCACCGATGAGCAAATGGCAACTGCCGCAATGAGGTATCCGTTAATAGAGGCGAATTCGTCAAGCAAGCGTTTTTCGCCGTCACAGCCCAAAATTTCGGCAAAAAAGGAGCATATCTGCCAAGTCGCACGCGCTAAAAGAAGCTCCACAAGCGTAGGAAGCATCAAAAGCAGTAGCAAAAGAACACCGCAAATGCCAACCGCACTACGCATATAGCCAACGCTCGCGCTTACCGAGCGCAAAAGCTCGGCAACCGAGCCGCCCACTACGGGAATCATACTTCCGGCTGCAAATTTTGCGCTTCGCATAGCAAGGGTATCCTTGCTCGCCCCCAAAATGGTTTGGGAGCCCAGCATTGCCAAGAGCAGCATCATAAAAAAGGAAAGCATCAAGGTGTAATTTTTTTTCAGGCTTGTCAACAGTCCACCCAAGCGAGGTCCACCCTCACATGCACCAATGAGCGCGAGTGCCAGGCAAATTCCGCAAAAGGGCACAATGCTTTGTCCCACGATTTCTTCGAGTACAGTCATAAACAAGGAAAGCCCTGCCGAGGTGGCAACAGCCGCCGCGGCATTGCCCCCCATAATATAAAGACTCCCCATTAAGGGAACAGAGGCAGAAGTAAAGGCGTTTAGCGTCCCAAAATAAGAAACCGTGCTCTCGATCGTTCCAAATCCCGTAGCAAAAATGGTAACGGTGATAATCAGTGTGATCATAAACGAAAAGGCGCGAGCGAGCTCGGGCTTTTTGAGTGAGGCACAGAAGGTGCGACAAATAGAAGATAAAATCAAAATCCCCACCACCGAGCACAACAGCTTAAGGCAGTCTCCGAGCCTAAGTCCCACCAACGAGAGAACCGTTTGCAAGAGGTAAGAAAAGCTACTCATCTCTCCCACGGCATTGCCCACATCATCCGTTTGATTGGAAAGAGTCCCCTCGGGGACTCTCTCTAAAATCGACGGCGGCAGACTGTTCAAAAGGTCTTGGTAGACGTCCGGCAGTGTTTCTGCCTCTTTTTTTTCATCTGCCCAAACGGCAGGTGAGAGAAGAAACAACAGGACAAAAAGGTAACAAAAACAAAATAGCAAGCGTTTTATCATTTGTTATCCTCCCATCTCCAAGAGCTTTTCGGCTGTGGCAAGAATTTCCCCAATCAGGGGAATACACAAAAGCAAAAGCTCCAATTTACCAACCGTTTCAATGTGTCCGGCAAGGGTGCTCTCACCGCTATCCCGACAAATATCCGACGAGATTTGCGTCAAAATGACGATCCCGAGACCCTTGAGTATCGTTTCGATGTAGCCCGAAGTTCCCGCGCCTTCGCCCAATGTGTTCACCAAAGACAAAAGAGGCTGTGCGCTTGCAATCAAAAGTGTACCAAACAAAACCACAGTGCCAATGCGTACAAGGGGCAAAAAATCGGATTTCCATTGCTTGATGACAGTGGAGCTTGCCAAAACCAAAAGCGCTACCATGCATAACTTAAGAGCTGTCATTTTTACATTCCAAAGGCCGAAACGATCATATCAAACAGCTCACTGATTTGGGAGATAAGGAGCATTAAAGCCGCAATAATTCCTGCAATCGTTACAAGCATCGCTTGCTCGTCACGTCCGCTTTTACTCAAAATCTGTGAGGCGACCGATACGAGCATACCGATGCCTGCAATTTTTATAATCAAGGAAATATCCATCTTGTTTCTCCGAATCTTTATAATTTACCATAAAAGAATAGCTGTTGCAAGGGATAGGCAGATGCAAAGCGTTGCACAAAGACGAGTGCGCATTGGCAGAACGGCGGCAATTCGCTCTCGCTGTGTACGTAAAGAGGAAATGAAAAAATCACAACGCTTGAGTTGTTCTTCGCGATATCCTGCACCAATTTCTCGCACAAAGCTTTCCAGGGTTCTCTTGGCATCGCCGTCAAGATAGATTCCCGAGGCATCCAGAATGGCAGGTAGATCCGCCGCATTTGAAGGAGACATACAAGCCTCAAAAAGTGCGCGGTCTCCACCCGAAAGAATATCATCAAGAGGCATCAGGTAGCAATCGATCTGCCCCCGAATGTAAAGGATGAGGTCGATCCAACCGTCCACAACCGTAAGCCTCTTTTTTTCATATTGTACCGAAACAAAGGCGGCAAAAATACCAACCGAGAGAATAAGTAAGGCACCAAACAATTTTAACATTTTGTCGCTCCTTTTTCTCTGTAAACGTTATGCCACTCGGTAATATCATACTCAAATCCTCGAGTGTTGCGGCGCAAAAGCCCTACGTATCTTCCAAACACGTGTGCCCGATGCAAAAGTGCTATTGCGGGGCGTTCCAAAAGCTCTTGGACGGATGCAGCGTGTGCCGAAGCA
Source organism: Oscillospiraceae bacterium (assembly GCA_015065205.1). Classification (GTDB taxonomy): domain Bacteria; phylum Bacillota; class Clostridia; order Oscillospirales; family CAG-272; genus UMGS1865. The sequence continues at coordinate 11,139 of SVQS01000022.1, read as the reverse complement.
ATTAAGGGAACACCGCAATTTGCCGCTCCAAGCGTGGCACGCGCATCTGCCATACCGCCAATCTCATCGCAAACAATGAGCTGTGCACCCAAAGTTCGTACGGCAATTTCAATGCCTACGTCACGGGGATAGCCACTCATAATGTCAAGATTAAGCGAGGAATCGTTCAATTCCACGTTCAATTCACCGCGTGTGTCCACAATCACGGTGTGTCGTCCATATTGAGGAGAAGCAACATCCTTTGCAATGGCGCGCAAAAGTGTGGTTTTTCCAACACCCGGAGGGGCATATATCAACATTCCTCGTTGCGAGCGATCGGCAAAAAAAGTGTGTAATAGGGTAGCGGTATCAACCGAAATTGCGTGCGGAATGCGTATCATCAAACCTGTTATGTTGTGTACGCCAATGATTTTGCCATCCTCACAAGCGGCACTTCCGCAAACGCCCACGCGAATACCGCCCTCAAGGGGAATATAGCCCTGACGGATAGTCTGTTCATACGCATAGAGTGAGCCGCCGCACATACGGCTGAAAATATCCTGTATTTCACGCTCACCGACTACAACACCGCACCCGAGATTTTTTTGTCGTGAGGTGACGGTGAGAATTCGCCCACGGTGCAGACGAATCTCTTCGATCGGGCTCGCCCCCGTGCGTAGGATCGCATCAGTGAGGTGCGATGGCAAACATCCTCGCAAAACAGCGGGCAGGGAGGACTGCTTGTATGCAATTTGAATATTCTGCATTCTCTCTCCTCAGGTTTTTGATTTACTATATGCAAAAACTCTAAAAAGTAGAACATTTCCCATCGTGCCGCATACAATAATAGCAAAATGAAACGGGGGAGAATGTGTATGAGTATCAAAGCTACAGGTCAGGATGCCTATTTTGCCGCATCCAACAGCACAGCCGGATTTATCAGCTATTACGAACAGGTCTTTCGCGCCTCACGAATAGGTCACATATGGGCTATCAAGGGTGGCCCCGGAACAGGCAAGAGTCGCTTTTTGCGCGATGTATCTGATTGCGCTATCGGAGAGGGGTGGAGCTGTGAATACATCTATTGCTCATCCGATCCAGATTCGCTCGATGCCGTGATCCTTACCAAAGAGGGGAGAGAGGGTATAGCACTCCTCGATGCTACCGCGCCCCATCTCTTTGAGCCCATTTGTCCGGGCGCGTGGGAGGATATCGTCAACCTTGGTCAATTTTGGAACAGCGATGCACTTGCCGCGCGTCGCGTAGAGATCGAGCAGCTAAATCGAGAAAAGGGAGATGCTTACCGAAGGGCATACCGTTATTTGAGCGGTTTTGGTGATATGCGCGTCAATCGCGATTCACTTGTTGCCCCTCATATCAATCGAAAAAAGATTGCGTCTCTCGCGCAAAAGTTGTTGCGAGAACTGCCTGATGAAGAGGCGTATTCGGCAGATCCCGCGCTGATTCACTCTATCGGTATGCGTGGAGAGGTAGGGCTTGATACCTATTTTTATGAAGCGGAAGAAATTTACGTTATCGCCGATTGTCATGGCGCGGCACAGTATTTGATGCTGGAGCTTGGCAAGCTCGCAAATGAAAAACGCCTATCTATCCGCATCTCGCACGACCCCGTTGAAGCCGAAAAAATAGATGGACTGTTTTTCTGTGGCAGCGGTATTGCCTTTGTCGTTTGTCCCGAGGAAGAATGTGACTATCCACACCACCAGATTTCTATGCGCCGATTCGTCGATACAGCATCTATGAAGCGTGTGCGCCGTGAGCTTCGCGCAATCGACCGCATCAGCCGCGCTTTGCGAGGGGAGGCTTTGGATGCTCTCGAAAAGGTGCGCAAGGCACATTTTCGCCTTGAGGACATTTACTCTGCGGCAATGGATTTTGAATCAAAGGAAGCCTTTACTAAAGAGTTTTGTAAGAAATTATTTGAAGAAAAAGAATGATTTTTTCCATAAAAAGAGGACGAACACAGCTCGTCCTCTTTACTTTTTTAGTTTTTCGTGCTATAATAATTGGGAAGTAACAGAATGGAGACGAAAAATGAACGTAGATCTCTATCTTAATCGTATCGGTATGCGCCTTGAGAATGTATCGCAGACATACGAATTTTTAAAAGAACTGCAACAAAAACACATTTGTACTGTTCCGTACGAGAATTTGGATATTCTGAATGAGGTGCCGATTGACCTATCGGAAGAAGCCCTTTATGAAAAAATCGTTACCAATCACCGTGGAGGATATTGCTTTGAACTCGGCGGCGCTGTTGCTATGCTTTTGCGCGCGCTCGGCTTTGAAACAAAATGCTATCTCGGCAGATTTCTGCGTGGGGAGAAGGAAATTCCTGTGCGTCGCCACCGCGTTGTTGTTACCCAATGTGAGGGCAAACGCTATGTTATAGAGGTCGGTATCGGCATCGAGGCGCCGCGCTCTCCACTTCTCTTGGAGGAGAAAATCGAGCAAGAATGTAGCAACGGTACGTTCCGTTTTTCAAAAGATGATTTTCTCGGTTGGGTATTGAGCGAAAAAGTCGATGGAGAGTGGAAGCCTTATTATTCCTTTACCGAGGAGGAACAGCTTGATATCGATTTTATCCAACCATCGTTCTATTGCGAAAAGCACCCTGCGTCTCCTTTTAACAAGTCGCCAATGGTTGCAATTAAAACGCCTGACGGCCGCCGCGCCATCAACGACCGCGACTATAAGGTTTTCCAAAACGGAGAACTCATCCACATTGAAGAAAACATCACCGATGCACGACTTTATGAGATCTTAAAGAGAGACTTCGGCATTGAGTGGCAATTCAAAAAATAAAACCCACAGCAAATGATAAATCAAAGGAGGGAAGCGTGTGAAGGTCGTATTGTTCGCTATCAACGGCTCTTTTTCGCATTCCAATTTGGCAATACGCTGTCTGCGCGACCCTTTGGAGCGTGCAGGCTTTGAGGTCGTGCTCGTAGAGCACACTCTGCGTGACCGCACATCGCATATTTTAGAACACTTGCATCGCGAAAAAGCCGATATTTACGGCTTCTCCTGCTATATTTGGAACATTGAACCGATGCTCGCTCTTGCCGAAACGCTTAAAAGCTTGTTGCCCGAGAGTAAAATCGTGCTCGGTGGACCCGAGGTGTCTTATGGACTTGATCGCTTTGAAAATTCCTCTTGGATAGATGCCATCGTGCGCGGCGAGGGGGAGGAAACAATGCTTTCCTTGTGCCAAGCCATCAGGGGGGGAGGAGAATATTCCCGTATTCTTGGAAATGATGCCGTAACCTTTGCCGATACCGGCGTGCACTACCGAAAGGATGAAGAAACAGGCGGCATCCTATATTACGAATCCTCACGCGGATGCCCGTATTCCTGCGCTTATTGCTTGTCATCGGCAACCCACGGCGTACGATTCAAAAGCGTAGAACAAACGCTCGAGGAGCTCCTAACCTTTGAAACACTTTCTACCAACTGCAAGGTCATCAAGTTTGTCGACCGTACCTTCAATGCCGATATGCGCCGTGCAAATGCTATCTGGCGCGCACTTCTTGACGAAAAATACACAAAAAGCTATCATTTTGAAATCTGTGCTACACTCCTTAACGAGGAAAGCTTTGATATCCTTTCGCGTTTTCCAAAAGGGAAGGTACAGCTTGAAATCGGACTCCAAAGCACCAATACGGAGACGCTTGCTGCATCCTCACGTCATATTGACGCCCAAAAGGTGATTGACGCCGCAAGGCGCATCCGCGAGGTGGGGAATGTCCACGTTCACCTTGACCTCATTGCAGGGCTTCCGTATGAAGATTACCAATCCTTTGCAAAATCTTTTGACGATGCCTACGGTTCCTCGGATATGCTTCAGTTGGGCTTTCTCAAATTGCTCCACGGAACAGAGCTCCGCGAGCGCGCCGAAGAATACGAATACCGTTATCTTCCAACGCCCCCCTATACCGTTCTGCAAAGCAAATGGATCCGCTACGAGGAAATGCAAAGATTAACTCATATCGCCGAGGTGCTGGACCGTTACCTCGAAAGCGGTCGCTTTGCACACGCTTTGTGGTACCTCACCCCTCTGACGGAGTCACCGTTCCGCTTTTGGGAGGGTTTGAGTCTTTATTTAGAGGAGCATGACACACGCCCCCTGCAACGCATCTCCCAACCCGATGCCTTCCGCTACCTTTTGGAGTACGCAAAAGAAGCGGTTGCGAACATTGATGTTTTCAAGCTGAAAGAAATGCTCGCGGCAGATTTTATGCAACACGAAAATAAAAATCCGCCATCCTTTTTACGATAATAAAAATCCCCCCGCACAACGCGATATCCATAACGGACAAATCACGCTGAAGCGGGGGTTATTATTATTCTTTTTCATTCTCCAAATCAAGTGCCGCTTTGTGCTTTTTGCCAACGTGGCGGCTTTGTTCCATAATGGAACCGCGAACAATCGTATCTGATCCAAAACGATGGCGCAACCCATCAATTAGGCGGTCAAGTTCCTGCTCACGTTCACGCTTCGGGTCAGGGAACATCGAAAGCTGTGCCGCATCCTCGCGCGTCAGTTGCGAGAGCGACACTCCAAGCAAGCGCAAGGGAGCTTTTCTATCCCAAAGGTCATCAAACAAACGGCAGGCGACCTCGTATATCTCGGATGTGATATCGGTTGCGTGTGAAAGATGCTTCTGGTGTGAGCGGTCGCGAAAAGCGGTATCGCGAATGGTAACAGACACGCAGGTCGCTTTTTGCCCATCATTGCGCATACGAGAGGCACAACTATCGGCAAGCGAGAGCAAAATGGGGTAAGCTTCCTCGGCGGTGGTCAGATCCTTTGCCAAGGTCGTGGAGTTGCCATAGCCCTTGGCTTCTTCCGACTCCGCGAGCACGGGGGATGTGTCAATGCCGTTGGCATAGCGGTGCAGATGCTCGCCCATTTTTACACCAAAAACCGTGCGCAAATCTGCCACATCAATGGCGGCAAGCTCGCCAATGGTGCGAATGTGCATGCCGTACAGTCTCTCTGCTGCCGCACGCCCGAGCGAGAAGAGCGCGTCGACGGGGAGAGGCCACATCTTTGTAGGGATTTCTTCTGCAAAAAGCGTATGAACCTTATCGGGTTTTTCAAAGTCGCTCGCCATTTTGGCAAGCAGTTTGTTCGAACCGATACCAACGTTCACAGTAAAACCGAGCGTGTCGCGAATTTCATCCTTGATGGTTCGCGCAATTTCAATCGGATCGGGGTAGAGCCGCGAGGTACCGCTCATATCAAGAAAGCACTCGTCAATCGAGTAGACCTCCACCACGGGCGCATACTTGCGGCAAATGTCCATAAAAGCGTGTGAGCATTGACTGTAAAGCGAAAAATCAGGCTTTGTGATATAGAGATCAGGGCATTTGCGCAGAGCCATTGCAATCGGTTCGCCCGTCTTAACGCCATATTTTTTTGCGGGAATGGACTTCGCCAAAATAACTCCGCGACGGCTTTCTCTGTCACCGCCAATGGCAGACGGAATGAGACGAATATCCGCTTCGCCATTCTTTACGCGCCTTGTCGCTTCCCATGAAAGAAAGGCGCTATTAACGTCGATGTGAAAAACCAAACGTGCCATAGCGCCTCCTTAAAAAATTATTTTGGTAATAGAATCGGGTCACCTTCCAGAATGTCCCGAATGATTTCTTTCTCCGAGAAGGGAAGCTTTTCGCGCCCGATGAGCTGGTATTCCTCGTGTCCTTTTCCTGCAAGAACGAGAATATCATCCGCCCGAAGCATCGAAATTGCACAGCGAATAGCATCACTTCTGTCGGGAATTTTGATGTAAGCCTTTCGGTTGTTTCCGAATGCCGCGGCAATCTCGTCGATGATCTGCATCGGATCCTCAGTGCCGGGATTGTCAGATGTGAGAATAGAGAGGTCTGCAAGCTCTGCGGCAACCTCGCCAAGCTCGCGGCGGCGGAGTTGTGTTCTTTCCCCCACCGAGCCAAACAAACAAATCAGTCGCGATGGCTGATAAACACGCAGGGATGAGAGCAAATGCCGCAAGCTTTCGCCATTGTGCGCATAGTCTATGACGCAAAGTGCGCCACTTGGCAGGGGAATGCATTCGGCTCTGCCGCGAATTGCCAATTTTTCAAGCGCGTCGATTGCCATATGCAAGGGAACTTGAAAAACACCATTCGCCACAGCAACGGCTAAGAGCGCATTGTAAACATTGTGCTCGCCAAGCAAGCGCAGGCGACATTCTATCTCCTTATCCTCTGCAATGAGGCGGAAGAGGGAATAAAGTCCGCTCTCATCACGCAAAGGACGCATATTTTGTGCCAAATAATCTGCACGTTTTTCCTTGCCCGAAATGGTCAAATTCCGCAGAGCAGTACACCCCAATCGCATCATAGGCGTTGCGGGGTCGTCGATATTCCAAACCGCGTTGGGCGACGCGAAATCGGTAAAGAGAGTGTGCTTTGTTGCGCGGTAATGCTCAAACGTGGGGTGTTCGGCAGTGCCGACGTGGTCGAGATAGAGATTGGTAAACAAAACCGTACCAAACTGCACACCCGCTACGCGGCTTTGCATCAGCCCTTGCGAGGAGACTTCCATCACAACGGCACGAATGCCCGAGCGGTGCATATCATAAAGGGTTTGCTGCAAAGTCAAGGGATCTGGCGTGGTGTTTGCCGTTGTGCGTTCCACCGATCCGTAACAGATGCCGTTTGTTCCAATATATCCCGTTGGAATACCAACCGAATTTAGGATATGCGCAAGCATCGTAGCCGTGGTAGTTTTGCCCTTGGTGCCCGTAATGCCAATAACGTGCATCTTACTCGAGGGATCACCCCAAAGGGTGCAGGCAAGCTCCGAGAGCGTTTTGCGGCTGTTGTTTGTCAAAAGTACGCAAGCGTCGGATGGCAAATGAAGAGGTTCTTCTGCCACAAAGATGCGACAACCGCGCTCATAAGCGCGAGGAGCCAGTGTATGTCCGTCAAATCGTTGACCGCGAATACAAACGAATACGCTCTCGGCATCCGTTTTCTCCGAGTGATCGGTCAAGGTGGTAATTTCAAGGTCGGGAATGTGCTCAAACGGGAAAAGTCGACCAAGCAAAAGGTAGGATTTCATCGTGCCACCTCCTCTTTTTCAAACGAGGTGGGGAAGCCCACAGGCGTCTTGCCGCAGGCAAGGATGGTGCGATAAGCAAGAACGTCCAAGGAATCGACAAACAGCTCATCATTGAGTCCCTCTTTTTTGAGCAGTGAGAGCTCAGTGCAACCAAGCACAATCTTTTCGCATCCGCGCGAGCGGAGAGAGGTCACAACGCCATGGAAAGCATCCATATCCACGGGCTTGTTCTGTTTAATTTGCCCAAAGATGATATTTGAAATGATTACTTGCTCTTCCTCTGTGGGGGTGATGCAGGTTAGGTTGCGAGATGTGCAAAAACGCTCGTAAGCGCCTGCGTGAATGGTACCCTCGGTTGCAAGCAGACCAAATTTTTTAACTCCTATGCCCAAGAGATGTGCACAGGTCTCGTCAATAATGTTCAAAATCGGTACTTGACAATTCTTTGCAAGTCCGTCATAAAAATAGTGCGCGGTGTTGCAGGGAACAACAATAAGATCCACGCCTGCCGCTTCTAAGCGGTGTGCTTCACAAAGCATCACGGGCAGGGGATCAGGAGCGCTCTTGTCAAGGATGTAAGCGGTGCGGTCAGGAGTGGTCGCACGGCTACTGATGAGCATATCGATGTGGTCGGCGTCGCACGTTGCCGCGGTGTGGCGGTTGAGCAGCTCGCAAAAATATACGGTAGACATTGGTCCAAGACCGCCAAGGATGCCAAGATAGGTGCAAGTTTTCATTCTGTCACCTCCCCAAGAGGGGCCTCTTTTGCACCAAACCAAACGCGTTCCATCTCATCGCGATCGGCAATCACAAATCTGCGTTCCAATTCTTCGGCGTGATCCCACACAAGCTTTGTATAGTGCTCGTCGCAGGGGATGAGATATAAAATCAGGTCCGCGTTGCCAAGCTGATCGGCAAAATCGGTCAGCGCCTGGAGCATTAACTGCTCGCCGGCGGTTTTGGGAACGCGATGGAATTTTATGCAAAGCGAGAGGCGGGAGGCCAAGGGAATTCTATCGCAAAACACATGCGACAATACGCCGTGGCGGCGGTACATACGGTGCGCGGTCTCGCTCGCCTCGGTGCTCATTCCAAGCAAAACGGGAACGATTGCCCCGGACAGTACATCGTTCATAATGTATTCCATTGCTCGTTCCCCCTTTCTTTCGGTAAAAAATACTATATATAGTATATTATAACACATATCATTACAAAATAAAAGAGGGAAAGCGAAAAATAATGCAATATTTTTTTGCAAAAATGCTTGCATTTGCCCCCGTTTTTCGGTATAATGAAAGGTAGAAAAAAGAAGGACTGTAAAGAGATGAAAAAAGAAAAGATCTACCGTGTTTTCTCGCACCTGCCCGAGCTTGCGACCGAGCGCTTGACACTCCGTAAAATGATCGTGGCGGATGCTTCCGATATGTATGAATACGCTTCTCGCCCCGACGTGACCAAGTACCTGACTTGGAATCCACACCCCGACCGCGATTTTACGCGCGAGTACCTTGAATACCTTGGCAACCGCTACTCCGCAGGTATGTTTTACGATTGGGCAGTGGTCTATGAGCCCGACTGCAAAATGATAGGCACCTGCGGCTTTACCGCCTTTCATTGCAACCATGACTGCGCCGAGGTCGGATACGTTCTCAATCCCGAATATTGGGGTAAGGGAATCGCCGTCGAAGCCTTGGAAAAGGTCATCGAGTTCGGCTTTGAAAATTTAGGACTGAACCGCATCGAAGCGCGCTTTATGGAAGGCAACGACTCCTCGCGCCGCGTGATGGAAAAGGTGGGAATGACCTTTGAGGGCATACAACGCGAGGCAATGCTCATCAAGGGCAACTACGCCAACGTCGGCGTCTGCGCCATCCTTGCTTCCGAATGGAGAACGAAAAGGAAAAAGTAAAAAGAGAAGCGGCTATCTTCAAGCGAAGATAGCCGCTTTTTTGTTTAGAAACAGAGCAAGATAAAAAGGTTCTCCTTGAGAAAACGATGGTTAAATAGCGGGTGTGTTTTGAGCCCTCCTCCGGGAGGAGGGAGGCGCTTGCCGCAGAGGGCAGGCGCAGGGAGGAGCCCGCGGTATTTCAGAGTAACACTCGCCATAAAACAACTGCTTTGCCTTTCGTACACGCAGGCTCCTTCCGGCATTTTCTTGCGAAAATGCCACCTCCCTCCCGGAGGGAGGCATATGATGGTTTCCGCCTTCCGCAAAACGATTTGATAATTGATTCCTCGAGTGGAAGGGTTAGGTATTGCAACTATGTTATTAAATTAGAATTTATTTGACGTATAGAACAAAATGCATATTTTCATTCACTTCTTCCAATACGCCTTTTTGAATATATCCAAACTTTTCATACAGATGGCAAAGCTTTGTCTCTTCTTGAATTGTCACAAGACTCCATTTTTTTGCCATATAATAAATTTTCTCTATCTTTTTTAAAAGGTATTGAGCGTATCCATTTCCTTGATGCGAGGGGAGAATCGCTAAATCCGCTATGCTGAATTCTCCCTTTGCTCGCTCCCCAACGCGAACATATCCAATCGGTTCGTTGTTCAGTATCAACAGGTAGGCATTGGAATTTTCTCTTTCTAAATCAAGTAGAATATCTTCTGCCGTTTTATTTGCAGGATTTTTTTGTTCATCGTGATACTTTTCTAACAACGGTAAATATGCTTGTTGGAGTATGTTTTTTACATCGGTCACATGGCTTTTATCGATCTTGATAATTTCCATATATTTCATCAATCTTTCTTTTCCTCCCCCAACGAATCTGTCACGGTAACCGTTGCTGTACGCTCGTAGCAGGAGAAGATCTCGTCTGTGTTCTTAGGAGCAGTCTTTTGTGTAAGCAGGCTGACAATAGGAACGAGGATCAATCCGCCAACCATTGCAAATACGCCCGAAAAGAGGGAATTGCGGAAGATGAAGGAAAGAACAGGAATGTTCGCAACGCTGAACACCTTCATCGAAATGAGAAGTTGAACGATCTCAAGACCTACGCCAAACACAAAGGACGTAACAACTGCCGCGCGCGTAGTCTTCTTCCAGTACAAACCGTAGAGGAAGGGAGCGAGGAACGCACCCGCAAGCGCACCCCAGGATACCCCCATCATCTGTGCAATGAGCATATTCTTGTTTTGGTACTGCATAATGGCAATCACAGCGGAAATGACGATAAAGACAACGATAAACGCACGAATAATTAGCATTTGCTTCTTTTCATCAAGTGTTTTCTTCTTTTTTTCGCAAATGGGAGCGATAAAGTCAAGTGTTACCGTCGAGCTGCTTGTCAGCACGAGAGAGGAAAGCGTCGACATCGAAGCAGAGAGCACCAACACGATAACGATAGCGATAATAACAGTAGGAAGCGTTTTGAGCATAGCGGGAATGATGGCGTCAAAGTCTCCCTTTGCAACCGCATCACTCACGTTGTAAAGACGCCCAAAGCCGCCAAGGAAGTAGCATCCACCCGCAACGATAACGGCAAATACCGTTGAGATAACCGTGCCTTTCTTAATAGCATCCTCATCTTTGATGGCATAGAACTTGCCCACCATTTGCGGCAGTCCCCAAGTGCCAAGAGAGGTCAAAAGGACGACAAAGAGCAAAAATACAGGGTCAGCACCGAGGAAGGAAGCATACTCCCATCCGCCATTCTCGCCGGTGGCGAGCTTTTCAATCGCCGCACCAAGACCGCCGTGGGCATTGAGAACAGCAGCAATCACTGCAACAATGCCACCCAGCATAATCAATCCTTGAATAAAGTCGTTAATAGCCGTTGCCACATAACCGCCAAGGAGGACATAAACACCTGTCAGGGCAGCCATTACGATAACGCAAATCGAGTAGTCGATGTCGTCATACGCCATTGAGAACAAACGGGAAAGTCCGTTGTAAAGAGAAGCGGTGTAGGGAATGAGGAAGATAAACGTAATACAAGATGCCGCAATTTTGAGCGCGGGAGAACCAAATCGGTTACCAAAAAAGTCGGGCATTGTGCGTGAACCGAGGTGCTGTGTCATAACGCGCGTGCGACGAC
>SVQS01000021.1:1951-17356 GCA_015065205.1 Oscillospiraceae bacterium | reverse complement strand
GTAGTCGTGAAAGACCATTACCGTTCCATCGCGCGAGAGTTGAACGTCAAGCTCAATGCCGTATCCTGCACGGCAGGCTGCCTCAAAAGCCGCGAGCGAGTTTTCGGGAGCGTCCTTGCCGTTGTGAAGCCCTCTATGCGCATAATCGCAGAGCAGAGCCTTATTCGGCTTTGTTTTCTTGGTGGGACGAACAAGCACCAAAAGATAAATTGCTATCAATATCACTGCCACGGATGCAAGTGATATAGCGATTCCTATCAATATCTTATCCATTAATCAACATCCAACTGCTCAAGCAGGTCTTTCTTCTCAATTACCTTGGCATCTCCGTGCTTTACAAAGAACATTGTAACAAAGGAGAACAGAACAAATACCGTACCGAATGCAAAAAATACGTAGCGCATACCAATGAGGTCATAAAGCACACCCGAAAGGATAGGCGCGATGATCTGTGCCGACATCGAAGCGGTATAATAGTAACCCGTATACTTGCCAATGTCGCCGCCTCTTGCAAGCTCAACAACCATTGGGAAGGAGTTGACGTTGATCGTCGCCCAGCCGATTCCCGCAAGGATAAAGACGGGGTACATAATCATCTCGGGAGTGTTGGGAGTGATAAAGTTGCCAATAAAGAACGCAGATGCCAGCAGAATGATACCCACGAGAATGGTCTTTCTTCTGCCGATCTTGGAAGCTATGATGCCAACAGGGATGTACGAAACAATCGCTGCCGCCTGCGCAATAATGAGGGTGAGGTTGAAATCAAAGCCCAGAATATTGGTGGCATATACCGAATATTTACTGGTGATGGAGTTGTAGCCGATGTACCAAAGAGCAACCGATGCCAAAATGAGAAGTAAAGAGGTCATCTCTCCCTTTGAGAGCTTGCGCTTTTCCTTGTCGGCATCCTCTTCGGGAGCATCTTCGAGACCGAGACGGAACGATTCTTCTTCCATCTCACGCGCCCATTTTTTCTCCTTAACCGTAAGAAGGAAGACGATAAGTCCCGCGAGCATAATGCAAACAACCGCTACCACATAGCCCGTATATTGCATATAGTGGTTCTTAGAGGTCGCAAACACGATTCCAAGTGCAAGAACAAGCATGGCTCCTGCCGTGCCGGTGAGGTTGATAATGGCGTTCGCCTTGGAACGGAGCGGCTTTACGGTAACGTCGGGCATAAGCGCAACTGCCGGCGAGCGGAAGGTCGCCATAGCAACGAGCACGAGGAGCAATGTTACGATAAATCCAATAAAGGGCATGGGGTTTGCGATCGTCAGCTCTACGGTGAGCTTGCGGATAGCCTCATCGGTTGCACCCGACTGAGCTATTTCGGGAATACCGGCCGCCGCTACTCTGGCAATTTGATAATTGTCGATAAAGGTAAGCGCAACAAAGGATACCATAGCAATAACCGAGCCGATGAGGATAAAGGGGGTGCGCTTGCCAAGGCGAGTGTTTACCTTGTCAGAAAGTGCACCGAAAATGGGGAGTAAAAATACGGCAAGAACGTTGTCAATAGACATTACTGTGCCGGAAACGGTTTGCGGAAGACCGAAGTGGTTTGTAAGAATCAGCGGAACGATTGCATCGTATGCCTGCCAGAATGCCGAAATCAAAAAGAACGCCATTCCAACAAGTATCACGCGTTTGTGGTTAAGCTTCATAGTATTTTCCTTTCAAAAAATGATTGCACATAGTATGCCCTTTTAGTATACCATAAAATTTTGGTTTTGTAAATAGAATTTGGAAAACAAAAAATACAGTGAGCAAACCGTCATCAAAATACGATTACTATTATAAATCGTATAAACCTTGAAAAAAGCATATACGATTAATGCAAAAACAGATGCGCACCTACTGTACGGCAGGTACGCATCTGTTTTTGGTGCCGGTAGTCGGGGTCGAACCGACACGGTATCGCTACCACTGGATTTTGAGTCCAGCACGTCTGCCAATTCCATCATACCGGCGTATGACAAATGGTATTATACCATATTCAAAGAGAAAAATCAAGGGCTTTTGCAAAATTCTTGAAATATTTTTTATTTTCAGCCAAAAACCAAAATGTCGCACAAAAACACACCCATTCCTTTGGGAACAGGTGTGCTTGTAAAACTGGTTTTATGCAACTGCCTTACCGTTTCTTCAACCATTTCGAATGTCGATAAGGGATAGGCTGATCTTGGCGCTGCATCGGCTCGGAATAAGGTGAGCCCGGGCGATTGTAATGAATACTCATAGTTGTGCTCGGAGAATATGCTTTTCGTGTGGATCTGAAGGACTCTCTGTAATCTCCATACGGGAAAATGCCGCGTTCTTTTTTAGCATTGTCGAGTACTTTTTCTACAATGGGGGAAACGATCATAGCAAAGACAACCAACAGCATACACAGCCACCCCGCAGGGGATTGCAAGAACATAACAAAGCTACCGATATAAGGAATACGTGTGCCCTGATAAATACCTTGCATTTGGCTATAGAGAACCGGGAATTGATCGGGCCGTCCTACAGCGTCACCTTGCAAAAGGAAATGCCTTTCGTTGGGGTGACTTTCATTTGGCTCTTCAATGCCGACTATGCGGTGGATGACGTACATATCATCCTGCTTGTACACAACAACGTCATAAAGTTTCAAATCTTCCTCTGCCGGGAGATGGCGGCAAATAACCACATCAAACATTTGTATTTGATCATCGAGTTGATGATCGAACAAATATTTGTTTTTTTCATTCTTTTCTGCCATTGAGCTACTTTTAACAACCTTGATAGAGGGAATTCCGTTCGCGGGACGGTCATCGTTTGCACGAATATAAACAGCCACTCCAAAAACAGCAGTGAAGATCAGACAAAGCAACAACGAAAGAACCCTGCTGCCCCAACGGGCTGCACGGCTTCCAATGCTACTCTTTCTTTCGTATTCTTGTCTGATTTTTTCATCTCGGTGTCCGGCTCTAATCAACTCTATCTCCTGTTTGGTAATGGTGCCAATCAAATAGGAGAACGTTGCAGTTAACAGTGTAAACACAATGGAGCACAGGACAAAAACATATATTTCAAAACTTGTCATATACCCTCTACTCACGGACATACCGCCGCCCTGCGAGTATTGCAAAGCAGCGGTAACCGTTGTTTTTTATGGTTTGTGCGTTTAAAAAACAATTGGATGCAAAAGTATCTTATCTCAAAGCAGAAACACCGGTAGCATCTTGAACGGTGAGCTTAATTCTACCGTTAGACAAAGCAGATTGGAATGCGAGGTAGTCGCTTCTGGTATCCAGTAAGAACTCGGTCAATTCGATATGTTCAACCAATTCAGCGTTGGAAATTACATAAGAGAACGTACCGGTTGCTTCATCATATGTCCACTCGTGTTCACCGGTTTCGGTGGGGTTGATAGGATGAGTTGCATCGGCGGGAATTCTATTCAAAGTAACGATATTCTTTTCACCGCTTCCATCATTAAACTTCCAGTCTTCGTTGGTCAACTCGAAGAAGAATTCAGTTGCGGGACCGTTCTTGACAATATTTTGGGGAGCATTCTCGTCGGGCCTAAAGTAGATGGTAATATATCCATCAATGAAAAGCTTGGTGGTGTGATTGTTGTCAGCATCGGGATCGGGATCAATTTTCATAGCGAAATCAGCACTGGTTACAACCTCGTAAACACCATAGTTGCCCACGGTCTCGTCTTCGGTCAAAAACAAATCGTATTCAGCGTTTTTTTGGGGAATAGTCTCGTTGGTATAGGTCCAAGCTGCGTACACGCCGCCAACGGTGAGCAACGTGCAAAGTGCGATCAAAAGACTGAGTTTTCTCATATTAGTTTTTCTCCTTTTAGTTCCCAAAATTTTTATAGGTGGGATGCCAATATTATATATAGATATAGCAGTATATGTCAAGCATCCTATTCGATTTTTTACACAAAGTTCACAAAATGTTTTAAAGAAATCCCAAATGTCGTTTTTGAACACCCCCCCGCCCTGCGGTGAATATTAGAATTTCTCGTAGGGGCGATTCACGAATCGCCCGTTTTTACACTCGATAACTGTTCGTTTTCGGGAGGCGAAACGCCTCCCCTACAAGGTCTCTTATAACTCTGCACTCTGCATTCTGCACTTTTTCTCTCCCCTGCTATTGGAATAGATAGTAAAAAACACAACCACTCGTAATGAATGGTTGTGTTTTTTTGCTTATTTAATTTTGAGGAGTAACCACAAAGCTTGAAATACTGATAATTTGCTTACCGCTTTGCTTAATAACCTTTGCTGTTCCAACTTGAACGCTGTAAAGGTCGGGGTACCATCTCGTTTCGCCATCAACAACACCAAGTCGACCAATTGTTCGGTAAACCGTTATGGTCCTGCCCTCGTCCTCTTTACCAATCGCTTCGTAGGAATATACAACAACCTCGTCTTCGGTGCTATTCATTACAACCGAAAAGTGCAACTTATGTGCGTTGGCATTCTCAAGGTCCTTAACAATGTTACCGCCCCCCGTACTGGTGTGCGCACTGTGCAAGGTTCTTTGATTGTTTTGTAGCAGTTCGTTGTAAAGATAACTTGCTGTACTATTCAAGTTAGCAGTATGATAAGCATCCTCTTCAATACCAACGTCCAAACAATCTTGCAGAGAACCTACAATCAAGGTAATCAAGTTGTAGTGATTGGTACCGTCAAGCTCGGGTTGAATGATAGGCGGGCGTGTGGTGCTTTCCTCGGGAGTGGTTTCCTCGGGAGTGGTTTCTTCCGGCGCGGGAGGCGTTACTCCGGGCTCGGGAGTGGTTTCCACTTCGGGCGGTGTGGGAGGTTCGGTTTCCTCGGGAGTTGTAACAATAGGTGCCCCCGGCAAGGTGACTATGGGTGCATACTCAAATTCATTCATTTCGAAGAACAATTGTTCGGTTTCGGTTGCCGGCGGGGTTTCTGTAAAAATCCAAATAGCCATAACAGGCGTGATTAAGAACACCGTTGCCAAAAACAGTACAAGTCCAATTTTCGAAAGTGTAAAATTACTCACAACTCTCTCCTTTCTCCAAACATCCTTTTTTACAAGAAAATTTCCTTAAAAGAATAATAGCGGGTTAACGTAATAATAACAATTGCCAATTAGCCAAAAATTTGGTTAAGAATGGGCATAATCAAAGAATTGATCCAGTTGCTGATCAATACACCGAGAACAACTGCAAGCAGAGTTCTGATGCGATGTTGGCCGAACAACCAGGCGATGAGGGTGATGCAGGCAATGGTAAGTACCACACCTAATACACCGAAAATGCCAAGGCCGATGCCGGAAAGAAGAGAGGTAACAAGACCGGACAAAAGGGTGCCAAGCACTGCGGCGATCAGGCACTTGATGCGGTGAACGCGAAATAGTGATGCAAAAAGCATAACGGAAAGTGCGGTGATAACTAAACTGATAATTGCAGGGATTCCCATAATTTTTCTCCTTTATTATGTTTTTATTTTCCATTACTTTTGAGTAAGTAATGTCAACCAAATATTGCGCCAAGACCGAGATAGGAAAGCACGGTCATAATAGCGGTAGCTCCCAGCACGCCGAGCGTGGCGGCAAGAAAGCTCTTTTTCGGTTCAAGGCCGAGAACCGAGGCAATGAGTGTTCCCGTCCACGCGCCTGTTCCGGGAAGAGGGATCGCCACAAAGAGGACAACGCCCCAATAGGAATACTTTTCAATCGTTCCCTTGTGCTTTTCTATTTTGCGGTCAAGCCACGCGGCAATACTCGAGAAAAGCTTAACGCGACTCTCTCGCATCCAACGCAAGATTGCACGAATGAACAACAGAATAAACGGCACAGGTAACAGGTTCCCTGCAATACTGAAGAGCGCGGTCTGCCACCACGGCATACCAAGCCCCCAGCCAAGAGGAACCGCTCCGCGGCACTCAATAATGGGGAGCATTGAACAAAAGAATACACAAAGCTCCCGCCCTACAGTCTCAAGAAAGAACTGCTTTATTGCTTCTACCATATTGAAATCACAGAGCCTTTACGAGCTCTTCGGTATCCTTTGCGATCATCAATTCCTCGTTGGTGGGAATGACGAGCACGCGAACCTTGGAATCGGGAGCGGAAATATCAACCTCTGCCGCACCACGGATAGCCTTTGCGTTGAGTTCTTCGTCGATCTTAACGCCCATAAATGCCAAGTTCTTAGCCACATCGGAGCGATAGTTGGGATTATTTTCACCAATACCGCCTGCAAAGGTGATGGCATCAACACCGCCCATTGCGGCTGCAAAGGAACCTACGTACTTGGTGAGTTGGTGAACGACCATCTTTTCAACGAGTTGGCAACGTGCATCGCCGTTCTTTGCACCCTCACCGATGTCACGGTTGTCGCTGGTCTTTTGGGTTACACCAAGCATACCGGACTTCTTGTTCATAATGGTGTCGATCTGGTCGGGAGTGAGATTCTCCTTCTTCATCAGAAGAGGAATGATCGCGGGGTCGATAGAACCGCAACGGGTACCCATCATAATACCTTCAAGAGGAGTCAAGCCCATGGTTGTATCGTAACACTTGCCGTCCTTAACAGCGGCAATGGAAGAACCGTTACCGAGGTGGCAGGTAACGACCTTAAGGCCCTCGGGATTTGCAGGATTCTTGCCCATCATAACAGCCGCACGCATAGAAACGTAACGGTGGCTGGTTCCGTGGAAGCCGTAACGGCGGATGCGGTACTTCTCATAGTACTCGTAAGGAAGCGCATACATATATGCGTAATCGGGCATGGTTTGATGGAAGCCGGTATCAAACACAGCTACCTGAGGTACGCCGGGCATAGTCTTCTCGCAAGCGCGGATGCCTGTGAGGTTGTGGGGGTTGTGCAAGGGGCCAAGCTCGCAGCACTCTTCAATTGCTGCAATAACCTTTTCGTCGATGATAACAGAGCCGGAGAACTTCTCGCCGCCGTGAAGCACGCGGTGTCCGACTGCGGTGATTTCGGAAAGAGACTCGATAACGCCGTTCTCTTTGGAGGTAAGCGTTTCAAGAACGATCTCGACTGCTGCTGCGTGGTCTTTCATAAAGATATCGAGCTTATAATCCTCTCTGCCCTCTACCTTATGCTTGAAGTTACCGCCCTCAATACCGATGCGGTCACACAAACCCTTTGCGAGAACAGCCTCGTTCTCCATATCGATAAGCTGATACTTGATAGACGAACTGCCTGCGTTGATAACCAGAATTTTCATTGTTTTTGTTCCTCCTCGATTTTGGCGTACGCATTCTGCGCCGCTACATTCTGTCCGACCGTGCGGACACATTCTGTCATTTTATATTATAAAACAAAAAGCGGCGCATTGCAAGTGCAATTTGTAAATTTCTTCTGCTTTTTTGTTCTTTGCAGCTAAAAAAGGGGAAAAGTTCTTTTATTTTCGCCCTCGCTTATTTTATTTGGGCTATTTTTTTGGGATTTATCTTGCAATTTGAAAGAAAAGCCGTTATAATAATATCAAAGAAAACCAACAGAGATTGGAGACTGAAAAATGAGCAAACAAAAGATTACATTTGGTACGGGCGGATGGCGCGGCATCATTGGCGATGATTTTATTAAAGCTAACATTCAGCGTGTTGCCTACGCTGTTTGTCGTTTGGCACGCGAAGAAGGCAAGACCGAAAAGCCCATTGTCATTGGTTATGACCGCCGCTTTTTGTCCGAGGTCTCCTCTCGCTGGATAGCAGAGGTTCTCTCGGCTCAAGGCATCGCTTCTATTCTTGTTAACAGAAGCACTCCTACACCTTTGATTATGTTCCTGACACAGCATCACGAGCTGCACTACGGTCTTGAGGTCACAGCCAGCCACAACCCCTCCTCCTACAATGGCATTAAGCTCATTGTTGAAGAAGGTCGTGATGCTCCGCTTGAGACGACTGCGCGCATGGAAGCACTCCTCTCTGAGGATGCAGAGCTCGACATTCCCACCCTCTCTATCAAAGAGGGGGAAGAAAAAGGACTCGTCTCCTATCTGCACGCACCCTTTAACGATTTTATCGACCATATTCTCTCCAAGCTCAACCAGCCCATCATCAAAGAGCGCGGTCTGCGTATCCTCTTTGATCCGATGCACGGATCTGGCATTTATCCCATCACGGTCATTCTGCAAACCCTGCGTTGCACAGTTGACCTCATCAACGACAACAAGGATGCCTACTTTGGCGGCGGCATTCCCGCCCCCACCGAATCACGCCTGTATGATTTGCGCAACCACGTGGTAGCCGGTGGCTACGACCTTGGTATCGCCTTTGACGGCGACGGCGACCGTTTGGGCATTGTGGACGAGAACGGCAACTACATTGATGCTAACCAAATTCTCTGCCTGCTCTACTACTATCTGCACGCCTACAAGGGTTGGAATGGCCCCGTTGTGCGCAACCTTGCCACCACACACATGCTTGACAAGATTGCCAAGTCCTTTGGTGAAGAATGTCACGAGGTTCCCATTGGATTTAAGTATATTTCCGCCGGCATCGACCAATACGATGCAGTTCTCGGTGGCGAATCCTCGGGCGGCCTGACCGTTCGCGGACACATTCACGGTAAGGACTCCATCTATGCCGCATCCCTCTTTATCGAGATGGTTTGCGCTATGGGATCTCCCACCAAGATGCTACGCGAGCTCGAAGAACGCTTTGGTACATTTGAGATGGTAGAAGCGAACCTCGAGTTCCCTGCCGCACGCAAGCCCGAAATTCAAAAGACTTTGATGGTAGATAAAAAGCTGCCCGACTTCCCGGGTGCTACGGTCGTTCGCGTCAGCTATGAGGACGGCTGCAAGGTCTATTTTGCAGACGACTCCTTCGTCATCTGCCGCTTCTCGGGCACCGAGCCCCTGCTCCGCATCTTCGCCGAAGCATCCGACGCCGCCAGAGCCGCTGCGTATATTACACCTTTTAGAAAGTTGTTAGATATTTGATAAGAACTGCGGGGGAACCCTTTTTGTGAAAAGGGTTCCCCCGCACCCCTTCCCAAAAACTTTCTAACAAAAGGTCAAAAAATAAAGTTTTCAGTACGCTAACAGACAGTCGGCGCGAGGGTGAACCTCGCTTTGGCTGTCGCAAGAAATCAGGGGCCACCGAGACCCTGATTTCTGAGAAAGTTCTTTTGAGACAAAACGGAATATATCCACCACCAAGACGCAACAAAGGGATAGCAAGTGCGCTATCCCTTGTTTGTTTGAAAGTCTTATTTCTTGTTGGCTTCCATATTTCCTTTTGCGAGTTTTTGATTGATGGCATCTAAATTGCGCTTTTCTATTTTATCGGCAACATAATAAGTAAATACCATCAAAAGCACCGTAATTGGTAAAGTAATGCCATAAATCAACCAATCCCGTTTGTCGTTCCAACACATATAGCCAAACAGAGTAGAAGATGTTAGAATGTTAACAACAGAAAAACACATTGTAATTGCACGTCTGACCCAAAGATGTTTTGAAAAAAGTTGCAACTCAAACGTAAAAAAAGCAAACACTTGGGTAGATGCAGTAACACAAAACATATAATACAACAATTTAATTTGAAGATTGGGCAAAATTAAGCATACCACCAAGCCAAGAAACATCGCCAGTGTTATTGCTTGACAAAAAGAACTCCACCATTTTTTGAACATAATTACACCCCCAACTTTCTTTTAATTTCAGACACGTACTGTCTGGAAACAACGATTTTTTCATCGTTGATAAGTGTTGCAACAAGGCGGCTGTTTTGTGCAGGCATGATGCACCGCATTTTGCGCAAATTTGCAATCACTGTTTTGGATATTCTTGCAAATTTCAAATTTTGCAGGCTTTCCTCTATTTTGTATAACCGCGCGGTTGCCTCGTAGGTCTCCCCTTCGGTATAGAAAAAGGTATTTCCGTCAACAGATTCAAAATAGAAAATATCCGTCGCAGGTATAAAAAAGGTTGCGCCCTCTCTTTTCCCCGCAATGGTTTGCCCTATCAAGCCAATGTTTGCAACAATTTCTTCTACCTCGGCTGTCATTTTAGGGCATACAACAGCAACTTCTGTTTCGCTGATGTTTGGGTCTTCTCGAATTGTGAGCTTCAATGCATTCTCCCCTTTCGTTCTTGTTGTTTTCATTATACACGTAGGCAAAAGAAAAATCAAGGCTTTTTTGCTCTCCTGCATTTTTGATACGGTAAGATGCAAAAAACTTGTTTTTTTCGGGATGTCGAGGTTCTCGTTGCGACTCGGTCACGCTCACGTTCTGACAGTCCACCGGACTGTCATTCATTACGCTCGCGCCGCTTCGCTACGCCATCCCCTACCAAGACACAACAAAGGGGTAGCAAATGAGCTATCCCTTTGTTGTGTTTCTACTCTCCTAACGGGCAGGGTCTCGGTGGTCCCTGACCGTTCGCGTGAGCCAAAGCAAGCTGAATGGCTTGCGCCGTCCGTCTATCCGCTTCTTTGGAGTTATTCTTTTTATCTTTTTAGTTAGAGAGTTTTGAGGGGGTGTGGGGGAACTTTTGCAAAAGTTCCCCCACAAAAAACGCGCCCCCCTATCAATCCATACTCTCTATAATCCAAGCTCCGCCGCGTTTGATTTCGATAAGGGCACAGTTGCCTGTGATCTCGTTGGAGACCGCCCATTGGCAACGGCGCGAGATGCGACCGTTCTTGAGGGGATACTTACAGCCCTCGAGGGTGATGCCCTTGACGGTCTCATCGGCGGCGATAAGCGAAAAATAGCGGTACTGCGATCGCGGCAGAATTGCTCCGCTATTGCGGATAAAACGCACACGATTTTTGCCGTCGGTGAGGGTGGCAAAAATGCGCCCCTCTTTGCGCTCCCACAAATCTTCAAGAATAGCAAGTGTGGAGAGCGTGTGGTCGATGCGACCGCTGAGCCCACCGATGATGACAATTTCGCCCGCACCGCGCTCGGTAGCAACGCTGACAGCAAGCTGTGTGTCGGTATCGTTTTTTTCGGCAGGAACGCGCAGACATTCAATGCCATCAGGGATGTTCTCCTCACCAAGCGTATCAAAATCGCCAAGCAGGATATTGGGTGTGATGCCCATTCTTTTGGCGGTCAGATACCCCGCATCGGCGGCAATGATAAGATCGTCCCTTTGCGGTTTTTCCATCACATATTCGTCAAACACGGTGCCGCCTGTGTAGATGAATGCTTTTTTTCGTTCCATATTGCTCTCCTCTTAAAAGGTTGTTACATTAGGCCTCCCTATGGGAGGGAGGGGGACCGCGACAGCGGTGGAAGGAGCCCGCGCAACTAAAATATTTTAATGCACGGCGGGCTCCCTCAGTCGCCTTCGGCGCCAGCTCCCTCCCGGAAGGAGCCTTTTAGTGATTTTCCGCTCCACAGATTATGTGGTAGCAAAGTTGTTTGCCTTAATACTTTACAAATTCGGGGGAAGAAGCGCGCGTCCTCTTCCCCACCGTTTTTTATGCTTGCAGTTCTTGCACGAGGTCGCCTATGGCGATCTCTTTTTCTTCGCGCGTAGCGAGATTTTTCAGGCGAACCACGCCGCGTGCATATTCGTCACCGCCCATAATGATGGCGTGCGAATATTCACCCTTAACGGCGTATTCGAGCTGTTTGCCGAACTTCTTTTGTCCCAAATATACCGAGGACACGATGCCTGCATCGCGCAGATCTTCAACCAAAGAGGTGTATGCCTCATAAGGAACGTCATCAAAGCGAGTGACAAGCACCTTGACTGGCGAGCCGAACGCTGCAGGAACAAGATTGTGCGTAATAAGGAAGTTCTCCAGCGTTACGTCACCCATGCCGTAGCCCACACCCGAGATGCGCGCGTTCTTGACGAACAGGTCGACAAGGTTGTCGTATCTGCCGCCGCCAAACATAGCGCGGTTGTTTTCGGGAGCGTTGTCAAACACCTCAAAAACGGTGCCCGTGTAGTAATCAAGTCCGCGAATAATGCCAAAGTCGAAAATGCAATACTTGTCCAGATCCATCTTGCACAGCGCCGCGAAGAGAGACAGAAGCTCTTGCGAGCCCTGAGACTCGGGGCAAAGCGCGGTGGCTTCTTCAACAGTCATCGTGTAGAGCGCATCAATTTGTGCGATTTGTTCTGCGGTAAGACCGAGAGCGGTAAGGTCTTTTTCATAGCTCTCGCGCGTGACCTTGTTTTTACGGTCGATGACCTTGGATACCTGACGGCTGCCCTCAATGTCCTTGCCCGTAATAGCGGCAACAACGTCGTTAAAGAAGCGGCGGTTGTTGATGCGCACGGTGAACATGGTCTTATCCGCGCCAAAAGCGCGCATAATGCGAATGGCGCTTGTGATGACCTCAAGGTCAGCTTCATAGGTGTTGCAACCGAAAACGTCGACGTTGAGCTGCCAGAACTCGCGCAGACGTCCTCTTTGTGTTGCCTCGTAGCGGTACATATTGGGAATAGAGAACCACTTGAGCGGAAAGCTCAGCTCTCCCATCTTTGCCGCGACCATACGCGCAACGGTGGGAGTCATTTCGGGACGGATGGCGAGATGACGGTCGCCTCTATCCATAAAGTTATAGGTCTGCTTGTTGGCAATCTCCTCACCGCTCTTTGCGGCATAGAGCTCCAAGGATTCAAGCATAGGGCCGTTGTATTCATCAAATGCGGCGTTTTCCAGCTCGCGGCGAATAATGCCGAAGAACCAGTTGCGCAGCTTCATTTCCTGCGGATAAAAATCTCTTGTGCCCTTGTAGGGTTGCATAGAAAGCTTTTCTGCCATGTTAAAACCTCTTTTTATTCATAATCATCTTTTATTATACCAAATCCCCACACCGATTGCAAGAGGTTTTGGGAAAAAGTGTGAATGAAATTAAAAAGTAGGGGCGAAGAGATTGCTTGCAATCTCGTGGCGGCTTGCCGCCTTCCATTAGGTCGCCCGCTTTTCGACGATTCTATCCCCTTTGCCGAAAAATGCAAACGAAAAGTTGGTCAAGCAAGATTTTTTTGCGTGGAACGACTTGCAATCAAGCGAAATTTGTGATATAATACCATCACAACAGAATACGCACCATTAGCTCAGCTGGATAGAGCACAAGCCTCCGACGCTTGGTGTCGACGGTTCGAATCCGCCATGGTGTGCCAAAAAGGGGCTGTCACATTTGGCAAGACCGAAAAAGTCAAAAAAAGGAACAAAAAAGCTCATTTCCAATGAAAATCAGCAAATGAGACAGTAATATGTTGAATTTCTTCGAAATTCTCCCAATAAAATTGACTTTTTCTACCGCCGTTTTCGAGGCTCGACGTACCTTTGTACGCCTTTCGCCTCGAAGAACGACACTTCTTGCCTAAATCTGACTATCCCCTTAAAGAGGCTGTCTCAAATTCGCATTTGAGACAGCCTCTTTAATTATTCGTTATAGTAAGCTTCCAAAATTCTTGCGGCGGTGATGGCGGAATAATAACCGTGTGCGCCATCCTCAAGAACCACCGAGATAACGATATCGGGGTCATTATAGGGCGCGGTGGCAACAAAAAGCGCGTTGTCGGGGTTGTCCCCTCCTCTTTGTGCCGTTCCCGTTTTGCCACCAACCGTTACGGGAATATCATCATTATTGGCTATCCAACGATTGGTAAAGTTGGTTTCGGTGATCATCTTTTTCATTCCCGCAAAAACGGTGTCGAGGTCGTCCTCATCAAGCTCGATGCGGCTGAGCACGGTATCCTCGGTTTGCTGATATACAAAGCTGGGTTCATCGCTACCAAAGCGATAGACGCTATGTAAAAGATGTGCTGTGTATCTTGTGCCGCCGTTGCAAAGTGTGCCGATGTAGCAAGCCATTTGCACGGGGGAAAGCTGATGGTCGGATTGCCCAATAGCCGCACTCCAGGTCATACCCGGTTGCCACTTTTCGGTGCTTTGAATTTGACCGCGATAGGTAGGTCCTGCCAAAATCCCCTTACCGCCGCCAAGCTCAAGTCCCGTGGATTGTCCAAGACCGAACAGAGAAAGGTAATTCTCCATTTTTTGAATATCGAGTCTGTATCCAAGCTCACAGAAAAAGCTGTTGCAGGAATATGCAATGGCATCGATAACGTCAATGCTTCCCCAAGAATGGGTATCGGAATAGGTGGAGCAACCGATTGTGTTTTTGTATCTGCCCGTGCAGGTAATGTCCTCCCAACTCGAAAGAACACCATCCGTGAGTGCGATGGCCGCCATACCGGGTTTAAGTGTGGAGCCGGGAGCGTAAAAGCCGTCGATCGCACGGTTTGTCAATGGCCTTGCGGGATCCTGCACAAGAAGATTGTAATCGGCATTATAGGTGGTCAAATCGTATGTAGGATAGGATGCGATGGCAAGCACCTCAAAGGTATTGGGGTTCATTGCCACAGCCGCACCGGAATTGCATTCTGCTCCGTTTTCGGCAATACCGAGAGACTGATTGAAAACGTACTCCACATTTTCGGCAAGACCGTCCTCGGCGGCAATTTGCAAATTGATATCGATAGTCAAATAAACATCGTTGCCCGCTACGGCTTGTGTCAAGACCTCGACCTCGGTGACGTTGCCGTTTTTGTCTTCCTTGATTCTCATTTTACCGTCGGTGCCGCGCAAATAATTCTCAAACGCTGCCTCACAGCCCGATTTACCAACGATCGCATTCATTTGGTATCCGAGCTCGTTGTAGTATTCCCACTCCTCGGAGTAGATAGGACCAACCAACCCAAGAATGTGCGAAGCGTAGCCCGGATAGCAATATTCCCGCTCAACACTGACTGTAAAGTTGACCGCCTTGATGTTTTGCTCCTTGATGTAGGTCATTAGCGACATATCCACACCCTCACAGAGAATATACTCTCCGGATGAGCGGAAGCGAACCGCATCAATATCGTAATACATACGAATGAGGGTGTCGATCTCTTTGTCGCTAAAGCGACGCTCGCCGTTGTTGTCTATTTGCAAAAGGTCATAGGTATCGGTGTAATAGTCGCGCAGCTCTGTGGCGGCAGCATCGGTTTCGAGGCCAATATCGCCAAGCACGCGCTTGAGGCGGTAGGCGCGAATCGAGTCACCGTCCAACGTGTCGGCGCTGTATGTATAGTTGGGGTACGTGCCGTCAAACGGAAAGAATTTTTGCTCTCTTACCCCCTCTCCCCCGCGTCTTTCAAGCGCGGTTTGAACACTTAAACAAACCTCGTTGCGTTCTTGCTCGGTTAAGGAAAAAAACTGTTTGTGCGCAAAGGATAAATCATAGCTATATCGATTGGCAACAAGCTTAACACCGTTGCGGTCGTAGATCTCGCCGCGCACAGCTTGCACGGTGACCTCTCTTTCGGTGATGTCCGACTTGTATTCATTCTCGCGCCCTGAGATCTGTATAAAGAACAGTCGGCCAAGATAGATCACACAAACCAAGCAAAACACCGCAACTATGCCAAGATAGCGCAACGTATG
>SVQS01000021.1:0-1851 GCA_015065205.1 Oscillospiraceae bacterium | reverse complement strand
GAATTGGTGGCAAAAGAAAGCGCAAAGCAGAGGAAAAGAAATCCGATCCACATCAAGGGATTCAGCTTTTGCTTTTGCGGTGCACTTTTGGGAATGGTGAGAAGCAACAGATAAGCCAAGGGCATACCAAACAAATACATAGGCAAGCTCGAGAGTGCCCATACATACCAATCGTTCTCCATAAGTGCGGGATTCGTTAATTCAACAACAACTTGAAGAACAACTTGTGCTACCGAGGTCAACAGAATAACCAACACAACCGCAAACGCGATAATTCCCGTGTGCAGGCGCGCTTTGGGCGGCTTTTGAGGCAACAGTATCGGTGTGGCATCGTTTTGATAAAATGTGTAATCTTGATATTGATTCATTTTCGTCTCCTTGATAAAAACAAGGGCGGTGAGAAGCTCGCCCTTGATGTTGATGATTATTTAGTCTTATATTTGACGAACTCGGAGAAATCTCCTGCACTTTGCAGCATTCGTCCAAGTCCTAAGCAGACCGACTCCATCGGTCGTTTTGCGGTAATGACGCGAATACCCGTGCGGTCGCTGATGGCGCGGTCGATGCCGGGCAGGAGTGATCCGCCACCAACAAGAACGATGCCAAAATCAAAAATGTCGGCTGAGAGCTCGGGGGGCGTTTCCTCAAGCGTCATTTTGACCATCGAAATGATTTCGGAAAGCGGCTCCTTGATAGCCTCGCGAATCTCTCCGCTGCGAACCTCGATCGTCACAGCAAGACCTGTGCGCAAGTCTCTGCCGCAGACCTCCATCGTTCCTCGGTCGATATCGGGAACTGCCGAACCGATGCGCTTTTTGAGCACCTCAGCGGTGATATCCCCTATGAGAATATTGCGCGTTTGTTTCAAGTAATTGACAATGGAAATATCCAATTCGTTGCCCGCAACACGCAGAGAGTTGGACTCTACCACACCGCCAAGACTGATAATGGCTGTTTCCGAAACACCGCCGCCAAGGTCAACGACCATAGCGCCTCGCGCCTTGGAGATTTGAATACCCGCACCGACCGCCGCCGCAATGGGCTGGTCGATCAGCTCCACGTCCTTAGCTCCAGCCTCGAGGGTTGCATCCTGCACCGCGCGGCGCTCAACACCGGTAACTCCGTAAGGAATACAAACGAGAGCCATAGGGCGATTGAAAAAGGATGTCATATCGGTGCGCTCAAAAAAGTCGTGTAGCATCAGGGATGTGGTTTGAATATCGGTGATAACACCGTCCTTCAGGGGACGGAGAGCCAAAATATTGCCCGGCGTTTTGCCTACCATCCGCTTGGCGGTCGTTCCCGATGCGATAACCTCTTTGGTGGTGCGATCAAGGGAGACCACCGTTGGCGCGCGCAACACGATGCCCTTATCTTTGAGATATATCATTGTGTTTGATGTACCAAGATCGATGCCGATTTGCTTTGCCACGGTGCTCACCTCCTTTATTGTAAAAAAAGCTATGGCAGTTTTGAAAGCCTCCCTTTACACAAGGGAGCCTATGTATCTTGTGCTCTGATAATTTATACCATGCTTTATGCCTTTAAGAGCAATCAGTGCCATTGCTCAACAGAGCCCGACCAAAAGGTTCTTAAAAAGGCAATGTTCTTTTTTGTCTTTCGAAAATAAATAAAGCAATCCTTCTTCAGGCGGGAATATCCGCCAAAACGGTTTGAATTATAACCGTCGATTAAAAATATACAATCCCCCGTTTTGTAAACAGAACGGATTTTTACGGCTTTGATAGAGCTTATAGGACATTCCTTGTAAAATCCCCAAAGCAATCCTTTGCGTTTTACAACACCATTGTCCACCCAAACAACGCAAGCTTCTCGATTAAGCGTCCATAA
>SVQS01000194.1 GCA_015065205.1 Oscillospiraceae bacterium | reverse complement strand
ACCTTTACGGTTGGTCTGATGATATGTATGTCATTCCCGAATATTCATTCGGCTTTGAATGTAACGCCGAGCTTGTTTTATCACATGAACATACAGAACTTGTTTGGCTCCCATACAAAGAAGCAAGAGAAAGATTGCAATGGGATTCTAACAAGACTGCTTTATATGAATTGAATTGCATATTATCAAAACAACACGATAAATAATCGGTTTAGGCTAAGCCTCCCTTGTGTAAAGGGAGGTGGCACGCGAAGCGTGACGGAGGGATTGTAATGCAGAGAAAACATAATAAAGACATTGTTCCAACCGCAAAAATGTTGCGAAAGAATATGACCAAAGAAGAAAAGCGCCTTTGGTATGATTTTCTGCGCACCTATCCCATCCGCTTTTTACGTCAAAAGGTTCTCGGAAGGTATATTGCGGACTTTTACTGTGCAGAAGCAAAGCTTGTTATAGAACTTGACGGTTCGGCGCATTATACCGAGGAAGGAAAGCAATACGATGAAGAAAGAACTGCTTTTCTTGAAGAATATGGATTGACAGTTATCAGAATACCAAATATAGAAATACATAAAAACTTTCGAGGTGTCTGTGAATATATTGATCACCTCGTAGAACAATCCCTCAGTCAGCTTCGCTGACAGCTCCCTTTACACAAGGGAGCCTTTTTTATGTTCGCCTATAACTTGTCAATTTTCCTGACAAGCACTGCATTTGTAGCCACAAACGCAAAATACGGCATACCTCTTTCGAGATATGCCGTGCTTTTGAAAAAATGTCCTTTAGAGTGACGCTCTATTGGAACTCTCTTTTTATATTGCTTTTATTCTTCAACAGCTTCTTTAGTTTCTTCTTCCTCATCCACTTGGTTGATATAAGGTGCAATCATATAGCGGTCGATGACAGGATATGCTGCGTATGCTGCGGTAAAGGTAACAGCCGCCATATACCAAAGAAAAGGTAAAATAATCGGCAAGCCGCTCAAGGGCGTTGCAATGAGTAGCAGAAGTAGTGCGATGTGCAATCCGGTAATGAGGGCAATGCCGAGCACACCCATAATGTTGCGTTTGAAGCCAAGCATTGAGAAAATAAGTGCGTTTTTGAGTATCTTATAAATGGAAAGGTCAAAGGTGACAAGAAGCAGGTAGATGTAAAAACGCATCAAGAAATAGATAATAATCAACGCAATTGTTACGTAGAAGCCAAAATCCAAGGTAAAAGTGCCACCGCGTCCCCAAAAGTAGGCAATGTCAAATCCAAGTGTAAAGATCACAACGGCATCAATCAAACCAAGAAAAAATCCTTGCTTGAGGTTGCGCTTGATGGCATAGAAATAGTCCGACCAAATGAACACGGGCTCGCCACGCACCATATTACGTACAATATATGCCGCACCAACGTTTTGCCAACCAAAGGTAATAACCAAAAATGCAATGCAAATTCCCATTCCGATATAGGTCCACGTAGTGAATACGGGAATATTCTGCTGTGCGCCGAATAAGTCAAATAGGAGCGTAGTGGTAGGTGTTGCACCAACTGCATTTGCGCCAAGGAGCTGTGGGAAAAGAACTTCGCCAGCCACGGGTGTTTGCCGCATTGTAACGTAGAGATAGAAACAGATGAGTGCGGGAATAATGAGAGGTAGCATCATCAAATTTAGAGTTATCAACTTCCAAAAACGACGTCCAAGCAGCTTGAAATATCTTTTCAGTGTTGGTGTCGTGTCCTCTTCTACCGCGTCGGGTTTATTGTCGCGATTATAATCAAAAAAGCCAAATAGCTTGCTTTTCTTTTCGTTAGCCAAAACGAATACTTCCTTTACTTAGTTTTTTTATGTTTATTCAGCAGTTTCTGTTAAAAAGTCATTTAAGAGATAATCCTGTAGTATTTTGAGTGTATGCGGTGCTTTTTGTCCAACGGATGCTCCGTCAACCTCAACAATGCGCATACAGAGTGCTGACGCAGATGTCAAAATGACCTCATCCGCCGCACAGAGTTCATCAAGCGTACAAGGTCGCTCCACTACGGGAATTTCAAAGTGGTGGCAAGCATCCATCAGGTGTGCACGTCCCGTACCCGCTAAAATCAAGTTGTCGGCAGGATGCGTGTAAAGCGTTCCGTTCTTCAAAATGGATACGTTGGAATGTGCACACTCAGTCACAAATCCATCGCGGTGCAAAATGCACTCATCCACGCCTGCATCCACGCACGCTTGTGTAGCCAACACACTTGGCAAAAGATTGAGCGACTTGATGTTGCAATGCAGGGCGCGGGTATCCTCGCGTGTAATCACGCGCAGGTGGCGGTATGTATCTTTGATTTGTGACGGACGGAGCATAATCCACAAATTGGGCTTTGCATTTTCTGGGAAAGCATGATTGCGAAAATCCGTTCCGCGGGAAAACTGAAAATACACCCAAAGCTCGCCACAATCAAGTTTTTTGACAAGATTTTGGAGCAGAACACAAAGCTCATCGGGAGTGATTTCGGGGAATATTTTGAGCAATGCGGCAGACTGAAAGATGCGCTCTACGTGCTCGCGCAGTTTATAAATTTTGTAATTGCGGCAAAAGGTAACGTCATAAACACCGTCGCCAAAATAGCAGGCGCGGTCAAGCATCGGTATCGTTATTTTGTCAAGCTCGTCAATTTTGCCGTTGTAATAGCCAAGGGTTTTCATAGCAAAAGATGATTCCTTTCTCTCAAGCGGTTGTTGCAGACACGATTTGGTTCAAGTGTCGGACAATGTTGCTATCATATTGAATGGTCGTATCCGCAAGTGCGGCACTTGCAATTTCGGCAGCACTTCTCTGACAGTATATGCCGTCTGCAGTGGAAGCTTTCATACTGCCATCCGAATAGATGCAAACCGCCCAAAAGCGCATTGAAAATTTTGTGTTGTAAGAATCCGCTTCAAGTGCTTTTGTATCGGCCGAAAGAACCTGCCAAGTCGTTTCAAACGATTCATCTATTCCACCCAATGCAACAGTTGCAGTTTCCTCAGAATCGTCCTCGTTTACCAC
>SVQS01000193.1 GCA_015065205.1 Oscillospiraceae bacterium | reverse complement strand
TGCGGGTAGATGTTCGAGGAGTTCATAGCCGCGAGCTGAACGGGCAGGTCTCCAACATAGGTAGGCGTTACACCGTTGTTGTCAACAAGGCAGGGAACCTCAACGCAAGCTTCGCGAGGCAGGTTGGAGATACAGCCGTTGTTGAGCACGTTGCCACCAATCTTTAAGGGCGTGTTCGTCCAAATCGCTTCCATAATACGAGATGCATACTCGTGCGTACGTGTGTGTTGAATGTTGCCGCCGTTCATGATTTCCTCTTTTTGTTTTTGCCAATTTGCAATTTGATTGATGCAACGGCGCGGATATTCGTCAAGCGGAATGTTGAACTTTTCAATCAGGTCATCGCGGCCTGCTTTGATGTAGAAAGGATTGTATTCAGCATTGTGTTCGCTGCTCTCGGTACAGTAGTAGCCGAGTTTTTCAATGTAGTCAAAGCGAACCATATCCCAGTGCTTCTCGTTCGCGTTCTTTTCTTTTGCGCGGCGTTTGATCTCGGGGTAGAGGTCGTTGCCGTCCTTATCAAAAATCTCAAGCAGCCAAGCCATGTGGTTAATACCCGCAATTTTGGTTTGCACAGTGCTGGGATCGATGTCAAATCCGAGAATATTGAGAAGAGTGGGCGCGCAGACCTGAACGCTGTGGCAAAGACCAACCGTTTTCACCTTTGTGTAGCGTTGCATATACCCCGAAAGAATCGCCATGGGATTGGTGTAGTTGAGGAACCAAGCGTTGGGGCACACCTCTTCGATATCCTCGGCAAAGCCCTTCATTACGTGAATGGTGCGCAAACCGCGCATAATGCCGCCAATGCCGAGCGTATCGCCAATGGTTTGACGGAGCCCATATTTTTTCGGAATTTCAAAGTCAATGATGGTGCAAGGATCATAAAGACCAACTTGGATCGCATTGACCACGAAATCGGCACCGCGAAGAGCGTCTTTGCGCTGAGGAATACCCAAATACTTCTTAATCGTTGCACGACCTTCGTTAATGGTCTTATTCATCGCATCAATGACGAGATAAGACTCGTCCAAGCGGACAGGGTCAATGTCGTAAAGTGCTATTTCCACATCGTGGAACGGTGTGCAAAGCATTGTGTCGCCAAGCACATTTTTTGAGAATACGGTGCTACCGGCACCCATAAATGTAATCTTCATTTTATTTTTCCTTTCAAAAAGATAGATATATTTTCAAAAAATCCGATCATTACTGATAATATTATAGCGTATATTTTTTCAAAAAGCCATTGCAAAATGTAACTAAAATATGGTATAATGTAACTAATTTGAGGGGGTGAGTGTAAATGAGAGATATCGCATTGGTCAATCGCGGATTTTCTGACCTCAATCCGCTGATTTTGGGTGAGGAACAATGTAGGCCGCATCACCGCTACGGTCCTGCTGTTAGGCAATATACCTTGATTCATTTTGTTGTAAGCGGCAATGGTGTGCTCGAAAAAGGGGGAATCAAATATTCCGTGTGTGCGGGGCAGGCATTTATTATTTTGCCGGGAGAAATCACGACCTACTACACGGGGGATGACCCTTGGAAATATCAATGGATAGGTTTTGACGGAGACCTAAGCCGGCAGTTTGCAAACCTTTCTCCCGTAATAAACTTTTCGCACAATTGGGCAAGTGAAATGCTGGAAGCGGCTGAGAGTGACGGTATGCTGGAATATAAGGTTGCTTCCTCATTGTTTGGAATGTACGCGGAGTTTTTTGCCTCTCAAAAGCATAGCAATCATTATATTAGGCGTGTGAAAAACTATATTCAAACTATGTATATGCACCCTCTGCGTGTAGAGAGCATTGCAGCGATGGTTAATCTTGACCGCCGTTATCTTTCACGCGTATTCAAGGAGCGCGTAGGATGCTCCATTCAGGAATACATCATTGAGGTGCGCATGGAACAAGCAAAGCAGTATCTTGAAAACGGCACGACGGTTGCACAGGCGGCACGCCTTTGCGGCTATGATGACGTATGTAACTTTTCAAAAATGTTCAAGCGTCGTTTTGGCGTTACGCCTTTTGATTGGGGAAAGAAAATAAGATAAAAAACGAGGGCGCGGAATATCCGCGCCCTTGAAAATTCAATTCAGAAGAAATTATTTTTCAGAATCTGCCTTACGGGATTGTGCAACGTACTTATCGTATTGCTTATCTGTAATCAAACCGGACTCATGGAGTTTTTGGAAATAAGCGAGCTTACCTTCCAGGGTGGGGTTTTCCAACAGAGGAGCAGCCATAGCGGTAAGGCTTTGGTAAGGAGAAATTACGGTTTTTGTAGTTGTGGTGGTAACAGAAGTATTGAGTCGAGTGAAGAGGGTATCGTAAACTTCTTTTCTGTTCTTCAGCTTTTTGAACTTGAATTTGTTGTAAGGAACGGTAACTGTGATGCTGGAAGCACCGATATCAATGTCTTGAATAGATTCGAAAGGAATATGGATAACCTTACGGCCTCTTTTGTAGGTGAGGGCAGCAGTAGAAACAATCAAACTACGCTTGCGGATGAAGAGGATTGCAGAAAGAATTGCAACCAAAACAAGCGCTGCTGCAACAATCAAAAGCACATTAATAACTCCGGAATAGTGGGAGGAGTAAGCAAAGAAGGTTTCACACAGATGCTCTTGGCAACGGGGAGCATTGAAGAATTCAATAGCGATTAGAGCGAAGAATACTGCCAAAGTGAGAGCAGCTGCAATAACGAGCAACCAAGGCCAAAAGGTTTTCTTGAAAATGCCCTTTGCTAAGATTTGGGAATCAGCGATTTTAATGGTTTTCTTGTTTTTCATAAAAGGTTAACCTCCAAAATAATTTGTATACATATATAGTATAACTCTAATTGTTCCACTTGTCAAGAGGAAAATGGAAAACATTTCAAAAAAAGTTTTAAAATTATTAATTTTGCTTTTGAACGCTCTTATATTCGTCATAGTAGCGGTAATAAGGGCAGGACTGATGCTTTTGTGTTAAAAAGCGTACCATTTCATCTTCATCCAAATTCATTTGGCAGGAGTAAGTATCCCATT
>SVQS01000192.1 GCA_015065205.1 Oscillospiraceae bacterium | reverse complement strand
TGCAATAACGTTTGCCATGGTAAATGTCTTGCCCGAACCCGTAACGCCAAGCAAGGTTTGCATCCGCTCGCCGCGCAAAATGCCCTCGGTCAAGCTCTCTATTGCCTGCGGTTGGTCACCCGTGGGGGAATATTCACTTTTGAGCAAGAAGGGTTTTGCGTTCATACGTCCTCCTAAAATTCGTTATGTAAGTCACCTTTTGGAGATTTTTGACTGTTCTTTCAATTGCTGTATCAATTTTCGCCTCTGTCCGCATTTACTGTGCACGATAGACCAACCGATACAAATTGCGACAGAATAAATCAACAAGTTGATAAGTGTATCGCTTAAGGCTTCCCATGGGGCTATCCCTTTCCAGAATTTGAGAAAGAATGATACTGTTCCCGATGCGAGAAAAGCAACAAGGCAAATCCACGCTCCGCGCAGATGATATTTGCGGTCTTCGCTGTTAAAAATTCCAAACAACCTCTGCCACCAACGCATCTTCTCCAACCTCTCGCAAAGCGCATCCAAATGGCTCCCATCGGTTTGAGAAATGCCATCCGCGTAACAGGAAACCTCAATGGAATCGGCATTGGTCTTGTAATCGAATTGAGAAATTTGAGCAACTAAAGTGAATTGGTGTCCGCCTCTTTCAAAACCGTATACCCAATGGTAGTGTTGCCACATCATCATACCTTCGTCAACGAGTTCATCGTTCACAGTCAGCGTAAATTTCGTGCGTGGCGAAAAAGAACCTTCCCAATCACTCCAAGACAGGCTGATAAAGTATTCTTTTCCGTCTCTCACAATGTCAAATTTTTTGCCGTTCATTTTCTAACCTCCGCAATTACTCCCGAAACTTTTTCATCCGGTCAAAATTTTCTCGTACCCTACAGTATACCACATTTTTTGCGTCAAGTAAAGACTTTTTTGCATTTTCCTCGCTCACTTTTTGTTGCCCTTTTGTTGCAATGTTGGAAATAAATGGCTTTCTGCCGAAAAAAGTGAAAAAAAGATTGAAAATTGTGCAACTTTTTTTTGAAAAACTATGGAAATTTCGAAAATAGTGTGCTATAATAAGATGAAATAGTGAAAAGTACCGTTTGAACCCGTTTGAAAGGATTTTAGAATGCCCGGATATATCGAAAATACCGAACCCGTTACGCTACCCGTGATTGCCCTGCGAGGCACGGTAGCCTTCCCTAAAATGACCATTAACTTTGAGGCAGGAGACGAAAGCGCTGCAACCGCTGCAAAGGCCGCGGCAGCAAGCACATCTTTCTTGTTCCTGACCTCCTATGACGAATACCTCGAAGGAGACGAGACCCCCGAATTTCCCTACTATCGCTTCGGTACCGTTGTCCGCATCAAACAGATGATCCGCACCCCCGAAGGACAAACTCGCATCATTGCCGAAGGACTTGTCAGAGCCGGTGTTAAATGCTATCGCACGATTCTCGGTTATACCGAGGCAGACCTGCTCTGCACACACGTAACTCTCTCCGAAGATGCTGTCGCTCGCGGCAGAGCCGCTGTGCGTGAACTTCGCCGCGCGGCAGAAAAGAATATGCGTATGCTACCTGCAGAATCGAGCGATCTTCTCGATACCATCCGCACCTTTAAAGACCCAGGCGCACTTGCTGATTTTATTGCAGCTCACATTCTTGTACGCCCTGTTGACAAGCAGGCGGTACTTGAGTGCATTGATCCCTTTGCACGTGCCGAAGTCGTTTTGGGTATTCTTGCCGAAGAGGCAGTTGTGATGGAAGAAGAGTCGCTCATACGTAAACGCGTGAGCGCGCGCATGAACCGTCACCAAAAGGAATACTACCTACGCGAGCAGATCAAGGTCATTCAAGAAGAGCTTGGCGAGGGCGACGACGTTGCCGAGTTTGCCAAGAGAATTGAAGAGGCAAACCTGCCCGCTGAGGTTGAAGCAAAGCTGACCAAGGAAAACGACCGACTTGCCAAAACGCCTTTCGGTTCTGCCGAGGCAACTGTTCTGGCAAATTATCTTGACACTTGCCTTTCCATTCCGTGGAACGCAACCACCAAGGACAGCATCAGCTTCAGCACTGTGCAAAAGGTTTTGGATGCTGATCACAACGGTTTGGAAGAAGTTAAAGAACGCATCGTAGAATATATTGCCGCAAAACAGCTCAATCCCGAGCTCAACAACCAGATCCTTTGCCTTGTCGGCCCTCCCGGCGTTGGTAAAACATCGATCGCCTCTTCCATCGCGCGTGCGATGAATCGCAAGTACGTTCGCATCTCGCTCGGCGGCGTGCGCGACGAGGCTGACATCCGCGGTCACCGCAAGACCTACATTGGCGCAATGCCCGGCCGCATCATCACCGCACTTACCCAAGCAGAGGTAAGAAATCCGCTCATCCTCTTGGATGAGATTGACAAGCTCACCCGTGACTCTCACGGTGACCCCACCTCTGCTCTACTTGAGGTTCTTGACGGTGAGCAGAATAAGAGCTTCCGCGATCATTTTGTGGAGCTCCCATTCGACCTTTCCGACTGTATGTTCATTGCAACCGCGAATGACCTCGGTAGCGTTCCCAAGCCCTTGATCGACCGTATGGAGATCATCGAGCTTTCGACCTACACCAAGCGCGAGAAGCTGGAGATAGCAAAGGATCATCTCATCCCCAAGCAGCTCAAACGTCACGGAATGACGAAGAGAATGCTGAAAATTCCCGAGGACGCGCTCATCGAGATCATCGATTATTACACGCGCGAGGCAGGTGTGCGTAATTTGGAGCGCACCATTGCAACCCTTTGCCGCAAGGCCGGCAAAAAGATGCTTGAGACCGGGGTCAAGAGCATCACAATCAAGGCAAGTGATATCAAGTCTTATCTTGGCGAAAGAAAGCTCTTGCCCGAAACCATTGATACCGAGGATCCCGTAGGATGCGTGAACGGACTTGCCTATACCGAGCTTGGCGGAAGCCTGCTCAAGGTTGAGGTCGCCATTCTTGACGGCACCGGCAAGATCGAGACCACAGGCTCGCTTGGTGACGTAATGAAAGAGTCGGCGCAAATCGCCGTCAGCTACGTTCGCTCGGTTGCCAAGGAATACGGCATCCCCACCGACTTCTACAAAACCAAAGATATTCACATCCACTTCCCCGAAGGTG
>SVQS01000191.1 GCA_015065205.1 Oscillospiraceae bacterium | reverse complement strand
TTTACAAATCCCCAAAAGCGTGCTATAATAAGTATGCCAAACGAACTTAATAATCATCGCGCGATAGGTGTTTTTTCTTTTTTTAAAAAGGGGATAAAATACCCCTTTTCGTCGTATCATAAAGTGGAATCCATTTTGGTAAAAATGCGACTCTCGCTTTATGGTGCGACTAAAAAGCATTCTATCTGCGATATAAGTTCGTTTGGCGACAACTTGGAGTTGCGTTTTTCGGTGCGGCGACTTCGGTTGCCGCACTTTTTGTTTTTGGAAGGAGGACGGATTTTATTTTAATTCACCGATAGAATCAAAATAAGAAATCTATAAAACAAAATTTTAATTAATTTTAACAGGAGATTAAGAAAATGGCAGGAAAAGTTATTGTAGAAGCTCACCAAATGTTTGGAAATGTAAAAACTAAAGTTTTTGTGGATGGAGAAGAGAATTGTGTTCTGCTCGGTGGAGAAAAAACCACTATTGAGATAAACAAAGATGTACAGATTGGAGCAAAAGTCTTTATCAATCCTAAAAATAAAGAAGTAACGGCGAAAAATAACGAGGTAACAAAGCTTCTTATTACAAAGGCAAAGGGAGTAATGGTAACCACCATTGTTAGCACAGCTCCTATTGATATGTATGATATGGAAGAAGAATATCAAGAATCTCCAATTTATGATTTGAAAGGTGCTCGTGGTCGTAGCCTTAAAGTTTTCGATAATAAATGTGTTATAGCTACAAAAGCAAATCTTGTATCATTTGCTACTGGGAATGGTTCGGATGGAGAAAAGACCATTTACTATTCTGATGTTTTGGGAGTACAGTATAAGAGATGTGGCGTTCAACTGGGTTATTTGCAATTGGAAACCGCATCGAGTACCATGAACAATAGAACCGATAACTTCTTTAATGAAAACAGTTTCACGTTTGACGCCGATCTTGATATAATAATGGAAGAAGTCCAAAAATTTGTGAAGAAAAAGGTTGACGAAGCTAAAAAAACAAAGAATGCACCTATTGTGGTGGCAGGTGCTTCTTCTTCGGCGGATGAATTGAAAAAGTTTAAAGAATTGTTAGATATGGGTATCATTTCGCAAGAAGAATTTGATGCCAAGAAAAAGCAATTACTCGGATTATAATAGATTATAGAACAAAATTAGCAAGCCGCATTTTTGCGGCTTGCTTTTTTTGTTTAATACCCCCTCTTTTCCTTCTTCTTCCTCAACCTCAAAATCGCCTTTCTCAAAATGTCGGCAGGGAAGACCGAGAGCGAGAGTGCCATGGTGACAAAGAGTTCTCGTGCGGTCAAGGGGACGGTACGCAAAACGCTTCCACCGAGATAGACGAACAGAATTTGAATGGTCAAAATCGCGCCCATAATCAAGAGGAAAACGGCATTTTTGCCAAGCCCTGCCGAGAGGTTGAGGCGGTCGGTGCGCGCATTGAAGCAGTTGAACACCGACGAGAAGATGAACAGTGCAAAAAATGCTGTTAAGAGGTAGATGTCATTTTGCGCGGTGCGGTAAACGGCGGTGATGTGTGGGGACTTGAGAAAGAGGATGCACAATCCTACCGTAAACGCTCCCAAGAATCCAATTTGATTGAGCATATATCCGTTGAGAATCGGCTCGTCGCGTCGTTTGGGCGGCTCTTTCATATATTCGGGCAGAGCCGCCTCTCCTGCAAAAGCAAGACCGCCAAGGGTATCCATAATCATATTGATCCACAACATCTGCACCACCGTTACGGGGGATTCGTACCCGAGGAATGGGCAGATCATCGTCACTCCAACGGCACAGAAATTCATCGTGAGCTGCAAGGTGATGAACTTGCGAATGTTCTTGAAAATGCCACGTCCGTAAAGTATCGCGCGCACGATGGTTGCGAGGTTGTTGTCAAGAATGATGATGTCGCCTGCATCCTTTGCCACCTGCGTGCCGCTGCCCATCGAAAAACCGACGTCGGCGCGCCGCAATGCGGGGGCGTCGTTGATGCCATCTCCCGTCATTCCAACGACGAGACCGCGCTCCTGCGCGATGCGAACAAGACGGCTCTTGTCGGTAGGCAGAGCACGCGCTACGACCGCCAAACGCGGGAGAATATCGCCCACGTGTGTATCCGAAAGCTTTGAAAGCTCCTCTCCCGAAAGAATGATGTCGCACTCTCGGTTGACAATTCCGCACGCGCGTCCAATGTTTGAGGCGGTCTCGGGGCTGTCGCCCGTTATCATCACCACGTGAACGCCTGCATCCTGCAAGCCTGCCACGGCTTCCACTGCCTCATCACGCAGAGCATCCTGCAAGCAGAGCGCGCCAAGATAAGTAAGAGAGCCGCGCAAGCCATCGGCGTGCAAGGGAGCGGAAATATTCTCGCGCGAGACAGCCATTGCAAGCACGCGTTGACCGTTTCGCGTTTGTCTTTTTACACTTTCCTCGGCGCGAGAGCGCGAAAAGGGAACGACTGCACCATCCGCACGTAACTGATCCAAAACGAGTGGAAAAAGCTTTTCGGGCGCTCCGAGTATCAACGTTAAATGATCGCGTCCCCCGAGCGAGACAGCGGCATATTTGCGTGTACTGTCAAAGGGAAGGCGAGAAAGAACACTGACGCCTTGCGGCTTTGGATGTTCCAAGACACTTTCGAGTAGCGCACGCGCGGTTGCATTTCCACCAAGGGCGATCGGTTTGCCGTTCTCCCCAACGCCAACCGTGGCATCTGTTCCAAGGTGAAGCATCAAAGAGGTCAATTCCCATATGCGCGAATGGGAGCGACAGAGCTTTGCAACCGTTGTTTCATTCCCGTCGGGCAAAAGAATATTTCCAAGGCGCATTTTGCCCTCGGTGAGCGTTCCCGTTTTGTCGGTAAAGAGGATGTTCATACTGCCTGCCGCTTCAATCCCCACAGGCTTTCGCACGAGTACGCGGTCGCGCGCCATGCGCTTGATGTTTGCCGCGAGAACCACCGCTACCATCATCGGTAACCCCTCGGGAACACAGGTCACGAGCACGCTGACCGCCAAGGTAAAGGCGTGCAAGAGGTTTGAGAGCAGGTAGGGCAGGTCGGTCAGCTTGATGTAAATGAGCTCGCGTTGCCAGCCGCTGCTGATAACAAAGGTGTTAAAGAGATACGCCGCCGCCA
>SVQS01000190.1 GCA_015065205.1 Oscillospiraceae bacterium | reverse complement strand
CGAGTCTCCTGTAAGGCTCCCTCCGGGAGGGAGCTGTCGAGCGTAAGCGAGACTGAAGGAGCCTGCGTGTACAAACGCAAAGTACTCGTTTTACGGCGAGCACTACTCTAAAATGCCGCGGGCTCCTTCCGTCATTTTCTTGCGAAAATGCCACCTCCCTCCCGGAGGGAGGCTAAAAGTAGTCACCGGTTAGGCGTTGAAAAGTCGAATAAACAGTTATGCTCTAAAAAAACAACCGGTGAATCGTCCACTGCCCTATAAAGGTCAAAACGAGATAAATGGTGGCTTGTATACTCCAAAAAAGGATTTTTCTCTGATGCCATCGGTCGGCAACCTCAAACAGGTTCAATGCCGAAACAACGCACAATGGCAGTCCTGTGAGAATCCAAACCACATAGTGGGCGATGGGAATAAAAGAATACGCAAACCACAGCAAATAAACAGGAGTTCCTATCAAAAATGATAAACGGTACAAGCGTTTGCGCGTGAGTGTTCCGCTTCTCTCATATCCCTCAAACTTGGACATTCCAAATTCGCAAATAGCAATAGATGTTGTATACAGTATGACAAATCCGATAAACAGGATCGTCGGTAGAAGTCCGGATACGTTCCTATAAACCGCGAAAAACAGAACACTGAATATAGCAACACAAATGTGATCTCTAATAAAGGGCTTAAAGTAGTCTTTTACAAACCGTCTTTTGCGTTTCATATCAGAACCCCGTTCTGTCGAACTGCTTATCAAGCGTGTGGTGCGACATTTCAAGCGCGACGGGGCGTCCGTGCGGACAGAATGTGATATCGGGAATAGTCATCAGCTTATCCACGATCCATTTGACGTGCTCATCGGCGTAAGCCCTGCCCGCCTTGATAGCGGCTTTGCAGGCTGCCTGATAGAGCGCTTTTTCAAAAATGATGTCGCGTGTCAGCTTTACGCTGCCCGTGTTGTCGAGAATACGACCTGCCATACTGCCAAGCATATCGGGCACGGCGGCGCTGTCGACCTCTTCGGGAATGGCATCAACCGATACCGTATTGCGCGCGTAGCGCAAGGAAAATCCGATTTTTTCGAGCTCGTCGTTGTATTGCTTCAGCGCTTCCACTTCTCCGCTCGTCATCATCACATCGATGGGAAGCATCAGCATTTGAGAGACGACCTCAACCTGCGAAAGTCCCGCTTTGAGTTGTTCAAACAGAATACGCTCGTGTGCGGCATGCTTATCGATAATGAGCATCTTTTCCTCAACTTGAACGATGACGTAGGAGTTGAACACCTCGCCCACAATGCGGTAAAACGGCACAACGGGGGCTTCTTGCGGTGCGGCAACAGGTGCGGGAATTTCCGCTTTTTGCACCACGGGTACGGCTTTTTCTTCTTTTACCTCTTTCATTTCCTCTACCCTTTGGGGTGTGGGAATAGGCGCGGAAGTCGAGGTGGAAATCGCTTTGGGCTCCTCGACTACGGGAACGCGATTTTCATTCTTTACGACCTCGGGCGCTTCTTGGGGAAGAATAGGCGGCTGTGATGCGGGACGCGAGGAGAGTGCAGCGTGCACAGTAGAAAGTGCCTCGTTCGATGCCGCAGGGGTGCTTTGTTTGTTGTTGGTATATAGGTTGCGGTATTCCTCGGCGGTCATACGCGCCTGCGGTTGCGGTTGGGTGCGGTTTTCAAGGTCGTAGGAAAGCTGACGCGATGCAAGACTTTCCACCTTGCCGTCCTTAACGGGCGCTATCGCCTCGGAAACCTTGGGCGCGAATGCGCTTTTTGCGGTACGTGTGCCGAAATTGAGTTGCATCGAGGGGCGTGTGACGTTGCTCTCGAGTGCGGTTCTGACCGTATAATAGATAGCTTCAAATACTGCTTTTTCGTTAGAGAATTTGACCTCTAACTTTGCGGGGTGCACGTTGACGTCCACACGAGCGGGGTTGATGTTGATGTAAAGTACGCAACAGGGGAACTTTTCGGGCGGCATATACGAGGTGTACGCCTGCTCAAGTGCCGCCATTGCGGTCTTGCTTTTAACAAAACGTCCGTTGATAAAGAAGTTTTGATAGTTTCGGTTAGCTTTGAAATTATCGGTTCTGCCGATAAAGCCCTTAATGGTAATGCCCTCGTGGTCGCTATTGACCTCGATCAAACGCGAGGCAAATTCCTTGCCGAATACGGCATAAATGGTGTTTTGCAGGTTTCCGTCGCCTGCGGTTTCAAGCTTGAGATTTCCGTCAACGATGAGGCGAAACGCGATCTGCGGATTGGAAAGCGCGACTTTTTCAACGTTTGCGGTCACAGCCATCGCCTCGGTGACGTCCTTTTTGAGAAACTTGCGACGCGCAGGAACGTTGGCAAAGAGATTTTCAACGATGACAGACGTGCCCGTGGAGCATCCCTGCTCGCGCACGGACGCGATATTGCCGCCGTGGGCTTCGAGCACCGCGCCAAACTGCGCATCTGCTGTCTTGGAGATGATGCGCACGTCGGATACCGATGCAATGGCGGCAAGCGCCTCACCGCGGAAGCCGAGCGTGAGGATGCCGTCAAGGTCTTCTGCCACCTTTATCTTACTCGTGGCATGGCGGCGGATGGCTACGGGAAGATCCTCGGGCGTCATGCCGTAGCCGTTGTCGGTGACGCGCATAAAGGTTACACCACCGTTTTGAATTTCAACAGTGATGCGGTCAGCTCCCGCGTCGATCGCGTTCTCCATCAATTCCTTGATGACGGATGCTGGACGGTCAACAACCTCTCCCGCCGCTATTAAATTGGCTACCGCAAAGGGCAGAACATTGATCTTTCCCATAAAAAATCCTTTCTTGTTCGCGGGAAACTTTTTGAAAAAAGTTTCCCGCACCCTTCAAAAACTTTCTAACAGTTTTTGGAAAACAACTTTTGTAGGGGGCGACGTCCTCGACGCCCCGCAGTACCTTTGGTTTCTGTGTGAAAAACATTTGTACCTAACTTACTACAATAGAATCCTCATCGGACAAGGTGTACACCTTGCATTGACTCTCTTGCAAAAGTTGCTCGTAGTGTGCTTGCCGTTCGGGGGTAAAATGACAAATCAAAACACCGTCAAACAGACCAAAACCGCTAAAATCGGTCATATTTTCGGGAGCTTCATCGTAGCGCGTAACGTGGGAAACGTCTTGTGTTACGATATGCGCGCCTGCGC
>SVQS01000189.1 GCA_015065205.1 Oscillospiraceae bacterium | reverse complement strand
GACACCTCTCTCATCGTTTATGGACGCATCCCCTTAATGACGGTTGAAAAATGCGTCATTCGCGAGATTGCCGATTGTGATACGTGTGCCAAAAACAGCGCAATCCTGACTGACCGTCGCGGTGTACGCTTCCCTGTTTTGCGCGAGTGGGAGCACCGCAACGTCATTTATAACAGTCTCCCAACGTCTATGTCAGATAGACAAGACCAGCTGGCAAAAGCGAATATTACTTCTCACCATTTCCTATTCAGCACCGAAACACCCGACGAGGTGGACGAGGTCATTCACCTTTGGAAAAAGGGGGCGGCTCTGCCTTATCCCGTAAGGAGAATATGAAATGACGATGGAAGAAAGAAAAGCGCTCGCGCGCTCCTATCTTGGCAAAACGGTGCATATCGGCATCGACCGCCCCATCGGATACGTGCATCACAAAGGAAAATACGACCTTGTCTATCCCATCAATTACGGCTATATTCCGGGTGTGCTCGGTGGTGACGGCGAGGAGATGGATGTTTACCTTTTGGGCGTGGATGTTCCCGTAAAAGAATTCGACGCGCACATCATTGCCATCGTGCACCGCGAGAACGACATTGAGGACAAGCTCGTCGGCGCGCCCGAG
Source organism: Oscillospiraceae bacterium (assembly GCA_015065205.1). Classification (GTDB taxonomy): domain Bacteria; phylum Bacillota; class Clostridia; order Oscillospirales; family CAG-272; genus UMGS1865. Next base: position 2,581 of record SVQS01000189.1, on the reverse strand, counting down.
GGAATGACCTTTACCGCGAACGAAATTGCCGCCGCGGTGTATTTTCAAGAACAGTATTACTGCTCTTACATTGAAATGCTTTAATAAGTTTTTTCGACTTTTTTTCAAAAACACTTGCCTTTTTGAAAAAAGAGTGTATAATATCTATTGAGTAAAAATTCAAACAGAGAAAGAAGGATATCTAAAATGTCTGAATGTACACATGATTGCTCTACTTGCTCCAGCAATTGCGCTTCAAGAGAAAAGCCGCAGAACCTGCAGATCCCCGCAAATGCGCTGAGCGACGTAAAGCACGTTATAGGCGTTGTTAGCGGCAAGGGCGGTGTTGGTAAATCGCTCGTCACCTCTATGCTTGCCGTTCTTTTGCAAAGAGAAGGATACAAGGTTGGCATCCTCGATGCCGACATTACCGGCCCCTCTATCCCCAAGGCGTTTGGACTTCACAACGTTGAGGTCTTTGGTGACGAAAACGGAATGATCCCCCCTCGCACCAAAACAGGAATTGATATGATCTCTGTCAACCTGCTCCTTGGCAACGACGAGACCAAGCCCGTTATTTGGCGTGGTGCGATGATCGCGGGAACGGTTCAACAATTTTGGACCGAGACCATTTGGGACGTTGACGTGCTCCTCGTTGACTGCCCTCCCGGCACAGGCGATGTACCGCTGACCGTATTCCAATCTCTGCCGCTTGACGGCGTTGTCATTGTTTCCAGCCCGCAGGATCTCGTTTCGATGATCGTTAGCAAGGCTGCCAACATGGCAAAAATGATGAACGTGCCCGTCCTCGGACTCGTTGAGAATATGAGTTACGTCAAGTGCCCCGACTGCGGCAAAGAGATCAAGGTGTTTGGCGACAGCCACATCGAAGAGGTTGCCGAAAAGTTCGGTTACGACCTGCTCGCTCGCATCCCTATGGATCCCAAGCTCTCCGCCCTCGTTGACCGCGGTATGATCGAGCTGATGGAAAACGATTATATGGACAAAGCAGCGCAGGCTGTTATTGAAAAATTGAATTTGACACAAGCGTAATTTTTTTAAGAAATTACAAAATAACAAACCCCGATAGATTTTGAAAATCTGTCGGGGTGTTTTATTGTTTGATGGGTTAGGATTTGTCAATCCTGTCTTTCTGATTCATCAAATACGTTTCGCTCAACATAAGACATCATTGTATTATTTCTCCAAGCATGCCCTACCAATAGCAACCACGGAGTGGCAGCAAGGAGAATGGGGAAACTTAAAACAATCCCTAACACGAGCACTGTGATAATTCCTATACCCCAACAACACATGGCAGCAATATGTTCCTTCAACCACTTTTTCTTATAAAATATTGTCTTTTCTTTTAGAGTGAAACTGCTTGTTTTAACAACTCGCCTAAGATTTTCTTCTGCTGCAATTTTGTACTCATCTCGAGTCAGTCTTTTTCCGCTCAAAATTTCGTTAATACTAACATCAAATAGGTTACTCATAGATAGCAGCATCTCTGCCGGTGGTAAATATGTTCCTGTTTCCCAACGTGATATTGTTTTATTTGTTACGCCTAATATTTCACCCAACTTTTCTTGCGAGAGCTCGCGTTCTTTCCTAAGTTGTGCTATAAACTTTCCTATCTGTACCAAATCCATTTGATTCACCTCCAAGAATATTATAGCAAACACTTGCTTTCTTGTCTTTACCATAAATAGCGAATGATTAGACATTATTTTTGAACTCGCAATTTGTTTTGTAAATTCTTACCTATCGTTCTGTTTTATCGCAATGAGTCGGCGGGAGCAAGCCCCCCCGCCCTACGACACAGTTCCATTATAACACAAATCGGCAGAGAAAACAATGACTCTGTCGTTTTTTTGTGTCTTTCGCTTCTTTTCAAAGCAACAGAGAACATTTTACGGGGCGTTTTTTCGTCAATTCCCTACTTTTTTATATAAAAGAATTGACAAGTTCGAGAATTTGTGCTATACTTGCTACGTATGTAAATTTATCGAATTAATCGAAAGGATATACCCCTATGAAATGGACATCCCTTAACGAACTGCGCGAAAAGTATTTGGCATTCTTTGAATCCAAGGGACATCTGCGTCTCCCCTCTTTCCCGCTCGTTCCCATCAACGACAAATCTTTATTGCTCATCAACTCGGGCATGGCACCCATGAAAAAGTTCTTCACGGGTGAGGAAGAACCTCCGCGCCATCGCGTAACCACTTGCCAAAAGTGCATCCGCACCCCCGACCTTGAGAGAGTTGGACATACCGCTCGCCACGGCACCTTCTTTGAAATGCTTGGCAACTTCTCCTTTGGAGATTACTTTAAGGATCAAGCGATCCCGTGGGCTTGGGAATTTTTGACCGAAACTCTTGAAATTCCTACCGACCTTCTTTGGCCCTCTATCTACGAAGAGGACGAGCAGGCTTACGAAATTTGGGTCAACAAGGTTGGCGTTAACCCCGCGCACATTGTTCGCCTTGGTAAGGCTGACAACTTCTGGGAGCACGGCACAGGTCCTTGCGGCCCCTGCTCCGAGATCTATTTTGACCGCGGCATCAAATATGGCTGCGGCTCGCCCGATTGCAAGCCC
>SVQS01000020.1 GCA_015065205.1 Oscillospiraceae bacterium | reverse complement strand
TGAAAAGGGACGACCGACCGTTGTTGACCTGACCTTGGGAGTTGGTACACGTGTCTATCCTGTCGGCCGCCTTGATATGGACTCGGAGGGACTGTTGCTCCTGACCGATGACGGCGAGTTTACCAATCAACTGACGCATCCGCGCCACGAAATTCCAAAGATCTATCACGTAACACTCTCAACGGTGCTGACAAAGGATCAGCTTGCGGCACTTCGCGCTCCAATGGAGCTGGACGGCTACCGCTTGCAGCCTGTCACCGTAAAAAAGCTTGCCCCCGATACGGTTCAAATGAACCTCTATGAGGGCAGAAACCGTCAAATCCGCCGTATGTGTGAATCTGCCGGACTCAAGGTGATTCGCCTGCAACGCATCGCCATTGGAGATTTGAGGTTGGGTGACCTTCCTCTTGGAAAATGGCGGGAATTGACCGCTGAAGAAGTACACTACCTGACCACGGGCAACAAGAAAGGATAAAAACTATGCTGGAAGTATTACCGATTCAAGATAAACAGGAACAGGAAGCGATTGCCAACCTTTGCGGTGTTCCCTTTCGCACTGAGCTCTTGGCATACAAGGCTTTGGTAGACGGTGAACTGCGCGGTATTTGTCAGTTCACAATGAATGCAGGTGGTGGCTCTATCGTCGATTTTGCACACATTCCCGAGAAATATGAGTTTGAACCGATGTTTGTAATGGGGCGTGCCGCACTCAATTTTATCGATCTTTGCGGTGTCCATCGCGCCTATTTTGATGCAAAATGCGACAATGAAACCCTCATCAAAGCCATCGGTTTTTCGCGCAATGCCGACGGCAGATTTGAGATGGATTTGACAGATTTCTTCAAAGAACCCTGCAAACACTCTCATTAATATATAAATCGACTACCGAGTTGGTAAAATTTACCAAATATTCCCCAAAATTTTTGGGGAATATTTTTTCTTGTTTTATATTGTAAAATTATTACATTTATGGTAAAATATTACTGTCATAACAAAAATGAAAGTTGGAGGAATAATTGACTTATGGAATACAAAACAAAACTTTTGATTGCCGATGAAAGCCCCATTTGGCGCGCACAAGTGCGTGAAGGGTTGATGCGTGCAGGATACCGCAATATAGAAGAAGCGGTAAACGGTGAGGAAGCCGTTATTAAAATGTCACAAGTTCATCCCGAGGTTGTTCTTCTTGACGTTTGGCTCTCCAAGCTGGATGGCATTGGCGTGCTCCGCAACGCGCACACGATGGATTGGGGTAGCGACAAAATGCCTTCCTTTATTGTGGTATCCTCCGTTTCCAATCAAAACATCTTTATTCAGGCATCCGAGGCGGGTGCGGAGCTTTGTTTGCTCAAGCCCGTAAACCTTGTCAGCCTTGCCGAGCACATCCAAAGCATCGCGGCTCGTCGTATGCAGGATATTCCCGCTGTTGCTATGCAAGAAACCGAAAAAGGCCCCGATATCGAGTCACAGGTCACGCAAATCATTCACCAGATCGGTGTTCCCGCGCACATCAAGGGTTATCAGTATTTGCGTACGGCAATTCTTTTGACCATTAAGGATTCGGATATTATCAACTCTGTAACAAAAGTGCTCTACCCCAGTGTTGCCAAAAAGTATGCCACAACAACAAGCCGTGTTGAGCGTGCCATTCGCCACGCTATTGAGGTGGCTTGGGACAGAGGCGACGTAGATACGCTCAACTCCTATTTTGGATACACCATTCAAAACAACCGCGGCAAGCCTACCAACTCCGAGTTTATTGCCATGATTGCCGATAATTTGAGACTTAAGTATAAGTTGAATTAAATAAAAGCAAAACACTCCAAATCGTTTTTGTCACTCGGTTTGGAGTGTTTTTGATATTAAAAATCGGGGATCGGTTAAAATACAACTTTTTTGGCGATTGGGGTTTACAAATTTGACAAATGGTGGTATAATAAAAGAGGCAAACAAGTTGAATATTTTTGAACGAGGTATTTTTCTGCCTAAAAACGGAAGAAAAACGATACCTTCTTTTGTCGTACCGATTTTTTAGAATTTGGTAAAAATGCAAATTCCGCGAAATTGGGTGTGGCAAAAGATTTTTCCCTCGTTCGATTTCAACTTGTTTGGCGACAATTGGAGTTTGCGTTTTTCGGTGCGCTGACTTCGGTTGGCGCACTTTTTGTTTTATACCGAAAAAACAGACTCAAAGGAGAAAAGGAAAATGAAGCAAATTTTATGTGCTCTTGTGCTTGTCTTATCGCTTGTGTGTGTGCTTTTGTCCTGCAATACGCAAACAAACACACAAAAAGAATCTGAAGTAACTGCCGAGGAGACAACTTCTGAGATCACAACACCTAAGGTAACAACACCCGAGGTAACCACTCCTGAGGTAACAACTCCTGAAGTAACAACTCCTGAAGTAACAACACCTGAGGTAACAACTCCTGAAGTAACAACACCTGAGGTAACAACTCCCGAGGTAACCACTCCCGAGGTAACCACTCCCGAGGTAACCACTCCTGAAGTAACCACTCCCGAGGTAACCACTCCTGAAGTAACCACTCCTGAGGTAACAACTCCCGAGGTAACAACTCCCGAGGTAACCACTCCTGAAGTAACAACTCCTGAGGTAACAACTCCCGAGGTAACTACTCCTGAAGAAATTATTCTTACAACTCCCGGACTTGCCTATGAAGTAAACGCTGATGGTAAAACCTGTACTATTACAGGTATAGGAACCTGTATTGAGAGGGATATCTCCATTGGTAATTATATTGATGGCTATAAGATCACTGACATCGGTCCTTCTGCGTTCTATTATTGCTCAAAACTTACAAGCGTAACGATTGGCGACTCTGTCACCAACATCCACGATTCTGCGTTCAAATCTTGCTACAATCTTAAGAACGTAACGATTGGAAATTCTGTCACCAATATCAGTGATCGGACATTCTATGGCTGCAACGGCCTTACGAGCATATTGATTCCAGACTCTGTCACTGTCATCGGTGAATATGCGTTCTATGGCTGCAACGGCCTTACGAGCATATTGATTCCAGACTCTGTCACTGTCATCGGTGAATATGCGTTCCATGATTGCGACAACCTTATGAACGTGACGATACCCAATTCCATCACTAGCATCAGCGATTGGACATTCTCTAGCTGCAACAGCCTTACGAGTATATTGATTCCAGACTCTGTCATTAGTATCGGTGAATATGCGTTATATGGTTGCGACAAGCTTATGAGTGTAACAATTCCCGAATCTGTCACCATCATTGGTAATCGTGCATTCGAATTATGCAACAAACTTATAGAGGTCATAAATAAATCTCCTCTTTCTATCACTGCAGGTTCAACAAGCAACGGTCATGTGGCCTTTTATGCCAAGGAAGTACATAACGGCACTACCAAAATAGTCAATCAAAACGACTATTTGTTCTACACTTATGAGGACGTAAACTACTTACTTGGGTATGTAGGAACTGACACCATATTAGATTTGCCTAAAAGTTATAACGGACAAAATTACGAAATTTATCAGTATGCTTTTTATTTTTGCTACAACCTTACGAGCGTAACAATTCCCAACTCAGTCACCACCATCGGCAAGTACGCATTTTTTAGGTGCCTCAGTCTTACAAGCATAACAATCGGTGACTCTGTCACCACCATAGGCAATTATGCTTTTTCTGATTGCAATATTACAACAGCAACTATACCGACAATGGCAATTTTTGCAATTCCAAAGTCTAATTTAACCGCTGTTGTGTTAACAAGCGGAATCACCATCGACGAGAAGGCATTCTACGATTGTTCAAAACTTACGAGCGTAACGATTCCCGACTCTGTTACCACCATCGGCTATTATGCGTTCTATAGTTGCGACAACCTTACGAGCATAACGATGGGAAACTCTGTTATCACCATCAGCGATTCTTCGTTTGAACATTGCCCCAACCTTACAAGCGTAACGATCCCCGACTCAGTCACCACCATCGGCTCTTATGCGTTCTCTAATTGCACCAACCTTACGAGCGTAACGATTGGTAATTCTGTCACCACCATAGGTGATAATGTGTTCTATAATTGCGACGCCCTTACGAGTATAACAGTTCCTGACTCAGTTATCAGCATCGGCTATTCTGTGTTCGAATCTTGCTACAATCTCAAGAGCGTAAAGATTGGCGACGCTGTCACCAGCATCAACAATTCTACGTTCTGTGATTGCACCAACCTTACGAGTATAACGATTGGGAACTCTGTCACCACCATCGGCCAAGGAGCATTCAGTGGTTGTCATAGTCTTACGAACATAGCGATCGATTCTGTCACCACCATAGGCGACTATGCATTCAGGTCGTGCCAAAGCCTTACAAGTGTAACAATAAGTGACTCTCTCTCAAACATTGGTAAGAGGGTATTCTATGGTTGCAACGCCCTTACGAGCGTAACAATCCCCGACTCTGTCATCACCATCGGCGATGAGGCGTTCTATGGTTGCAACGCCCTTACGAGTGTAACGATAGGCAACTCTGTTACCACCATCGGCTCTCATACGTTCTGTTATTGCACCAACCTTACGAATGTAACGATCCCCGACTCTGTTACCACCATCGGCTCTTATGCGTTCTATAATTGCACCAAACTTACAAACGTAACGATTGGCAACTCTGTTACCACTATTGGCTCTTATGCGTTCTATAATTGCACCAAACTTACAAACGTAACGATTGGCGACTCTGTTACCACTATCGACAATGGTGCCTTTTCTAACTGCAATATTACAACAGCAACTATGCCGATAACGGCAATTGCTGCAATTCCAAAATCTAGTTTAACTACTGTTGTCTTAACAAGCGGAACCACCATCGGCAGTGCTGCATTTAAGGATTGCCCCAATCTTACGAGCATAACTATCCCCGACTCTGTCACCACCATCGGCGATTTCGTATTCAAAGGGTGCGACAACCTTGTAAACATTATAGTGGACAAAAGTAACGCATCATACCAGTCCATTGACGGAAATCTCTATTCTAAAGATGAAATAGCGTTAGTTGTTTATGCAATCGGCAAAACTGATAAAACTTTTGTTATTCCAAATTTTGTCACCAAAATCGGCTATGGTGCCTTCAGTGAGTGCGGCGCCCTTATTAGTGTGACTATCCCCGACTCTGTTACCACCATCGACTCTTATGCGTTCCATAGTTGCGACAACCTTACAAGTGTAACGATTCCCGATTCTGTCACCACCATCGGCTCTCATGCGTTCTCTAATTGCACCAACCTTACGAATGTAACGATTCCCGATTCTGTCACCACCATCGGCTCTCTTGCGTTCTCTAATTGCACCAACCTTACGAATGTAACGATCTCCGCCTCGGTCACCACTATCGGTCAGTCTGCGTTCTCTAATTGCACAAGCCTTACGAGCGTAACGATCCCCGATTCGGTCACCACTATCGGTCAGTCTGCGTTCTCTAATTGCACAAACCTTACGAGCGTGACGATCCACGATTCGGTCACCACCATCGGTCAGTCTGCGTTCTCTAATTGCACAAGCCTTACGAGCGTAACGATCCCCGATTCGGTCACCACCATCGGCTCTTATGCGTTCTATACTTGCACTAAACTCACAAGCGTAGCGATCCCCGATTCGGTCACCACCATCGGCTCTTATGCGTTCAATACTTGCAACAAACTTACCGATGTTTATTACACCGGCAGTGAAGCTGATTGGGCACAGATTGAAATTGGTAGTTCTAATAGCAAGTTAACAAATGCCACCATTCATTACAATTACGTCCCCGAAGAATAACAACAAACACAAGCGAGTCGCACTTTTTGGCGGCTCGCTTTCTTTTTATATTTCGTTGACATATACATCAAATTGTGCTATAATAATGACAAGATTTGACTATCCATTTTATTTTTTTGGGAGGAATACTATGGGAAACATTTTACTTTGCGGCGTGTCTGCGTTGGAATATGATATTAAGTGTGGTGCTTCCCCTGCCGAGGAGTACGCGGGCGAGATTATGCGCCGTTGGCTTGAGACGATCACGGGCGATAAAATGGTCGGCGGCAAGGGTGTGATCGATCTTCACATCGAGGATGACATCAACGATGAAGAAGGATATTCTATCACCAACACGTCCGGCAAGCTGGCAATTATCGGTCACGGGCCGCGCGGAATCCTCTATGGTGTTTACGGCTTTTTGGAAAAATATCTTCTCGTGCGCCACTATGCCCCCGGAGTAACAAGCTGGGGAGACGGCGGCACGATTGGCGAGCTCGATGAATCCTTCTCCCCTATTTTTGAGTACCGTCAGGATAGCTTTTATCTTGGTGAAGATGACCTCGAATGGCGCATTGCGAACCGCGTTAACACACACAAGAGCGAGGATCCTCGCCACGGCGGATATATGAAGTGGGCAGGTAAATTCGTGCACACAATGGAGAATATTACAGGCTGCCCACAAAGTCAGCAGCCTTGCCTGACTGATCCCGAAGTAATTCAAAAAGCAATTCAATATACGCGCGATTGGCTCAAAAAAGATCCTTCCATTCGCTTGGTTTCCATCTCACAGAATGACAACGAAAAATACTGCAAGTGCGAACGCTGTGCCGCGATTGACGCCGAAGAAGGCAGTCACATGGCTACCCTTTTGCGCCTTGTCAATGCAGTTGCCGCGGATATTAAGGATGACTACCCTGAAGTTGCTATTGAAACCTTGGCGTATCGCTACACGCGCAACGTTCCCAAATATACAAAGCCTCTCCCCAACGTTATCATCCGCCTTTGCTCCTTCGAGTGCTGCTTTACACATCCGCTCTCATGGGATGCTTGCTCACGCAACCGAGCATACGTAAAGGATTTGGAGGAATGGAACCGCGTTTGCGACCGCATCTACATTTGGGATTACGTCACCAATTTTGCAAACTATCTTGCCCCCTACCCGAATTTTAACGTCCTGCGCGACAATATGCGCTTTTATGCAAAACACAGCGTTAAGGGTATGTATCCCGAAGGCAATTACCAATCTATGTCAGGTGAATTTGCCGAGCTGCGCGCCTACATGCTTGCAAAGCTCGCTTGGGAGCCAATGATGGCAGAATCGACCTATCAGCTTCTTATAAACGGCTTCCTCGAAGCCTACTATGGCAAGGGTTGGCGTAATATTCGTGCTTTTCTTGATTGGTTCAACGGTGCCGCAAAAGCCCGCCACATCAATATTTACGAGCGCCCTTTCCAGACTGTTCCTCGTGAGATGTATGAGGTCGTTTACGATGCAATCGAATCCTGGTGGGATGCCGCCGAGCGCGATGCAGGCGACAAGCTCGATAACGTCAAGCGTTCTCGCCTGCAATGGACCTATGTCTCCCTGATGGTGCGTCCCGATGCCGAAAAAGCGCGTGCGTTCTATAAGGACGTCAATGATAGGGGGATTTATTGGAAGGAAGAACAGCATTATCTGCCCGAAGAACAAGACTTTACCAAAAATCCTGCGGAATGGGTTTTCAAAAAACAATCATAATTTTTGCAAGTTCGGGAAGAAACCTATGGCTTCTTCCCGTTTTGTTGGTTTTTGTCGTCTATTGTAGAACGAAAAATTCCCGAAAAGACGACATTTTTTCAAAATCCTCTATACAAAAATCAATTATTATGATATAATTATAGGTATGAAAGTATCTTTTGTTAAAGAAAGGACAAGTCCTACATCTATGGAAAAGAAAAAGAGTAGCGCGCCCCGTCGCGACTTTGACAAAACGCGCAAAAACAATAATAAACAAAATCGCGCACCGCGTTATGACTACAAAAAAGAAAACAACCTCTCCCAAAATGAGGATTCTGGCATTCACGGCGATTATGAAAACGGCGCCGTTATCGGTCGCAATGCCGTTGGCGAGCTCCTTAAATCGGGACGCGACATTGATAAATTGCTCGTGCAAAAGGGCGAGCGGACAGGCTCGATCGTTGTTCTGGTAGCGCAAGCCATCGAGCGCGGTATTCCCGTTATCGAGACCGAAAAGCCCAAGCTCGATACCATTTCGGGTTATGCACCTCACCAAGGTGTCATTGCTTTTGCGGCGGAAAAAGAATACTGCACAGTTGAGGACATTCTTGACATTGCAAAAGAGCGCGGTGAGGATCCCCTCATCGTCATCTGCGACGGCATTACTGACCCTTACAATCTTGGTGCGATCATTCGCTGTGCCGAATGCTGTGGCGCACACGGACTCATTATTTCCAAGCGTCGCGCCGTGGGTCTTACTCCCCTCGTAACCAAGGCATCGGCAGGTGCGATCGAACATCTTGCCGTAGCAAAGGTTGCTAACATCGCATCCACCGTAGAAGCACTCAAGGAAAAAGGCGTTTGGACGTTTGCCGCCGAAGCAGGTGGTGAGAGCGTATATAGCACCAACCTCAAGGGCGCTTGCGCCATTGTGCTTGGCAGTGAGGGCAATGGTGTTTCGCAGATCGTGCAAAAAACCTGTGATGCTATCGTTTCCATTCCCATGTACGGGCAGGTCAATTCTTTTAACGTTTCCACCGCGGCAGCCATTCTTTTGGCAGAAGCCGCTCGTCAACATCATTCCTGATATCCCATTTTTCCCATTTTTATCGGAAAGGAGCCACTATGAACGAGAAACAAAATTCGGATCTGTCAAAAGTAAAAAAGACAACAGTAGCCGAACAAAAAAAGACGACTCCCCCGACGTCGCAAACAAAATCAAATATACATAAAAAGCCGGCCAACACGTCGCTTCCCGCCTCGCAAAAACCTGCGGGAACAGTGAAAAAAGCAGTTCCTGCCACCTCCACCGGTTCGAAGAAAACACCTCCGCGCAAGCGTGTACGCCCCCTGCAAACCATTGGACAAACGCAACGCTCACGCGATGAGAACTTGGACGAGGCACTTGATGAGGCGTTTGACGAATTTATAGATGTTGATTTCTCTGTTCCCGAGGAGATTCCCGTGGATGCCCCCGAGGAAATTCAACAAACCCGCAAGCCTACCAACCTTTTGCAACGCATGAAGATGCGCCGCGAGGCTTTGGCTGAGAAGAAAATGAGCACAATGGAGATCATTCGCCGCCGTAGCGGATTTTCGGATGACGACATTGAAATGATTTTTGAGCTTGGGTATGAGAGTGAATTCGGACGTCTTGTAGGATATGACAATCTTAAAAAACTGAAATACGATCACCTGCACCGTATGTCACGCGAGAGCAACAAGCGTTACCGCACGGCATTTGGTTACTGCGGTCAGGATTCGATCACACCACAGAACAAGAACCGCTCAATTGCAAAATATATGCACGATCGCCGTCACCTGATTCTGCGTACACTCCTGACAATGCTTGCCCTGCTTTTGGTTGTGCTTTTGGATTATCCTGCCCTGATTGGCGGTGGTTATGAAGCATTTGACGCATCTATGCCACTCCTCTTCCCCATTCTTTCCGCCATCGTTATGGTAGCGGCAACAGGGCTTTCCTACAAGCAATTCAATGCAGGTATTCGCAGTTATTTCAAACTTAGACCAACACCCTATTCAACGCTATCGGTCATCGTTCCCTTTGTACTCCTATATGATATCGTGGCAATGATCACGCAGATTCCCTTGATGCATCTCAATTGTGTGGCAACGGGCGCTCTCTTCCTCATTTGCGTGTGCGATATTTTCCGCCTCACAAGTGAGATGCGCGTCTTCCGCCTTTTGGCAACCGATGCCCCCAAAACCGTCCTTGACCCCACCGAGCCTCGTAAAAAGAAGCTCCGTCAGGGCAAAAAGCTGATCAAGATCATCAACGACGACCTTGGTGAAAACTTTTACCACGTTCACGATGCACAACTAACAATGGGATTCTTCCGCCGTTTTAACGAGATGGAAGCCGCCCACGCCCCCTTCCGTATTCTGCTCACGCTCCCGCTTGTCCTTGGCTTTTTGGCAGGCTTTGTGCTGGCACTGACCAACGGGCTTGGCGATGCATTGAACACCTTTGTCACCATTGCCGTGCTCGGTATGCCCGGTGCCGCTTGCTTTGGTTTCTTCTTCCCTCTCAGCCATGCAAACAATCTGCTCACGCGTGAGAATTGCGCTCTGATTGGCGAGGAAGCTGTGGAAGAATATAACGAATCAAAAACCATTATCTTTAATGATTACCGCCTTTGTCGTGCACAAAGCTGTTCGGAATTGGCTGTGCGCGATAAGAGCGACGATTTGCGCCGCGACCTTAAGCTGGCGGGCATTCTCTTCCGCAAGATCGGCGGAAGCCTGGAGGAGATTGGCAAAGCAACTGCCACAAAATCCGCTGACCCTGTCGTTGCACTCGTTCGCATTGCAGATACGGGAGTGGAAGCGGTTATTGACAATCAATACCACGTGATTGCCGGCGATGCTACCTTCCTCAAAAAGAGTGGCATTCGTATTCCCCGTGAAACAGCTGACCGTGCACTTCGCCGTGCCGACAACGTAGGACTCTTGTACTTTGCCGTTGACGGTATTCTCAAGCTTACCTACGATATTGAATATGCACTTGACCCAAGATTTGAAATTATAGCCGAGCGTTTGGCTGACCCCACGACCTCGGTTGCCATTCAATCCTACAATCCAAACCTGATCGAAGACTTTTTGCAAGACTTGCGCCACGCAGATGCCGTTCCCGTACGTGTTATCAAGCCCGGTAAATATGAGTCGGATGCTTTGCTTGAAATTTCGGATACCGGCGCTGTTGCTCTTGGCGGCGAAGGGCATATTGTCAATCCTCTTTATGCCGCAAAAAAGGTCAACGAGGTCAAACGCATCAGTTTTTATTTGCAGTTAGCGGCATCGGCTATCTCCTTTGTGGGAACACTTGTCCTGATGCTCCTCTCACTCCAATCCCACCTCACCCCTGCGGTGTTCGGTTTGTACTACTTGGGCTGGATAGTGGTATCTGCCATTCTTTCCTTCGCACTTGTCAATCGCCGCACACTCTATTTGGGACGTGAAAAATAAAACACGCAAAAAGGAACACTATGAACCATTCTACAAAACTCAACAGCACCATTCTTAAATCTGTCTCCAAGCCCGGCAGATATTCGGGCGGTGAGTACGGTGAGATTATAAAAAACAAAGAAAATATCAAGGCGCGTTTTGCCTTCTGCTTCCCCGATACCTATGAGATCGGTATGTCCAATTTGGGTATGCGTTTGCTCTATGGCGCACTCAATGCGCACCCCGACATTTGGTGCGAACGCGTATTTACCCCTTGGACGGATATGCAGGAAAAAATGCACGAGCACGATCTGCCCTTGACTGCTCTTGAGAGTGGCGATCCCCTCTCGGCATTTGATTTTATCGGCTTTACCTTGCAGTACGAAATGTGCTACACAAACGTACTCAATATGCTGATGTTGGCAAAGCTTCCGCTTCGCACAAAGGATCGTGGCGAGAATGACCCCCTCGTTATCGGCGGTGGCCCTTGCGCTTATAATGCAGAACCGATTGCTGACTTTTTTGATCTGTTTAACATCGGTGAGGGCGAAGATATGCTCCCCGCAATCGTACGCCTTTACGTTCAAATGAAGGAAGAAGGTCGCTACACACGTGCTGATTTCTTGCACGAGGCTGCCAAAACCATTCCCGGTGTATATGTTCCCTCGCTTTACGAGGTCAGCTACAACGAAGATGGAACCATCAAGGCTTATACGCCTATCTATGATGACATCCCGAAGCAGGTCACCAAGCAGATTATCAAAGATTTGGACAAGGTCTACTTCCCCGGTAAGGTGGTTATGCCCTATATCGAGACGGTACACGACCGCATTATGCTTGAAGTCTATCGCGGTTGTATCCGCGGTTGCCGCTTCTGCCAGGCGGGTATGATCTACCGCCCTGTGCGCGAGAAGAGTGCGGATGTGCTCAACCGTCAAGCAAAGGCACTTTACAACTCGACGGGATATGAAGAAATTTCACTTTCTTCTCTCTCTATCAGCGATTATACTTCTCTTGAGCCTCTTTGTGACAAGCTCCTGAATTGGACCGACGACAATATGGTCAGCCTTTCCTTGCCGTCGCTTCGCGTAGATAGCTTCAACAAGGATCTGATGCGTCGTATCGAATCGGTTCGCTCCTCTTCCCTGACCTTTGCACCCGAAGCAGGTACGCAAAGATTGCGCGATGTTATCAATAAGAATGTGAGCGAGGACGAGATCATGCGTGCGGTCAACGTAGCATTTGACGCACGTAAAAACACGGTTAAACTTTACTTTATGAACGGGCTTCCCACCGAAACACTTGAGGATATTGAGGGCATTGCTACCCTTGCCGAGCACGTGGTAGACGCCTACTATCAAAACCCGAACAGAAATAAAGCACGTCCCCCTTTGGTAACGGTCAGCGTTTCTTGCTTTATCCCTAAGCCCTTTACCCCCTTCCAATGGGAAGCGCAGGACACGATGGAAATGCTTGCCGAAAAGCAGGAATATCTCAAGTCTAAAATCAAGAACAAACACGTCAGATATGTGCATCACGATGCAAAGGTATCGCGCATTGAAGCGGTTTTGGCACGCGGTGACAGACGTCTCGCGGATGCGCTTGAGCTTGCCTGCCGCGAGGGATTCGTGTTTGATGCTTGGACGGAATACTTCGACTATGACAAGTGGCTCTCCGTTTTTGAGCGCACCGGTATTGACCCCGCATTTTATGCCAACCGCAAATTTGGAAATGATGAGATTTTGCCTTGGGATATTATTGATTGCGGTGTAAGCAAAGAATTCTTCTTGCGTGAGCAAGCAAAGGCTTACGGTGAGACGACCACCCCCAACTGCCGCGAGCATTGCTCTGCATGCGGTGCCAACAAACTCGGCGGTGTGCGCGCCGTTTGCCCCGGTTGCAAGGAAATGAAAGAAACCGAAAGTGATGCTCCCCTGCCCCAAAAGCAGGACAAGCGTGTTTGGGAACCCATAGAAGGCTCTCGTACCGTTCGCATCAAGTTCCGCAAGGTAGGAGACTTGCAATACATATCACACCTCGACTTGCAACGTACCGTCTCCCGTGTTCTCGTGCGTGCCAATATTCCGATGTGGTACACGCAAGGCTTCAATCCCCACGCAAAGGTCGTATTCGGACTTCCCCTTTCGGTTGGTACCGAGAGCGAGTGCGAATTTATTGATTTGCGCGTTGACCGTAACATTTCCTGTGAAGAGGTCAAAAATCTGCTCAACCGTGAGTTGACCGATGAGATGCAGGTGCTTGAGGCTTATGAACCGACAAGCAAGTTTGCCGATATTGCGTGGGCGAGGTATGAAATCGCACTCAACTTTGCAGGTGCCAATGAAAACGCCGCAGAAAAACTGCAAGATCTCTTTACTACCTCTCCACTTTTGGTAATGAAAAAATCAAAATCGGGTGAGAAAGAAGTTGACTTGACTCAAATGATTCGCACGTTCAATGCCGTTTGCACAAAGGACGGCGAAATTGCTATCACAGCGATCCTGCGTGCAGGCAACACCGAAAACCTTAACCCCGAAATGCTCATAACTGTCGCAAAAGAGCGCCTCGGCATCCTTTCGGGAGACCCCACCAATGAGTCCTACTCCATTCTCCGCACAAACGTTTACACCGATGACGGTGTGAGTGAATTCAAATAAAACAAAGCCTCGCGAATGCTAAGCATTTGCGAGGCTTTGTTTTTATCCAAGAATATCGGAAAGATTATTTTGAATCGCCGCGGCAACGTCGGGCTTGTTCATCGAATAGACGTGCACATTTGTGATGCCGTTGGCAAAGAGGTCGATGATCTGGTCGGTGGCGTAAGCGATTCCTGCTTGCTTCATCGCGGCAGGGGTATTGCCGAATTTATCGACGAGCGACTTGAAGCGTTGCGGCATAAACGAGCCCGAAAGTTTGATTGCACGCTCTATCTGATTACCGTTGGTAATAGGCATGATACCCGGAATGATGGGCACGGTAATGCCTGCTTCACGAATTTTATAAAGAAAATTATAAAGTAAATTATTATCGAAAAACATCTGTGTGGTAAGGAAATCACATCCCGCATCGACCTTTTCTCTCAGGTATTTGATATCCTCTTTTTGATTGATGCTTTCGGGGTGAATTTCGGGATAGCACGCGCCACCAATACAAAAGTCGGTGCCGCTTTCCTTTAACTCACGTACAAGGTCGACTGCGTGACGATATGCCCACATAGAACGGTCAGAGGCAGCAAGCTCGGGAGTTAGGTCACCGCGCAGGGCCATGACGTTCTCAATGCCCGCACACTTGAGCTCTTCAATTTTTCTTTCCACCGTCTCTTTGGTAGAAGAAACGCAGGTCAGGTGCGCCAACGTAGGCACACCATAGTGCTCTTTTATGTTTTGTGCAATCTCAAGAGTATAGCGACTCGTTCCGCCGCCTGCGCCGTAGGTAACACTCATAAACGAAGGATGCAGCTTTGCGATCTCCTCGGTAGCGTGCTTAACACTCTCAAACGATGTATCGGTTTTGGGTGGAAAGACCTCAAACGAGAGAGAGAGCTTATCTCCCGCAAAAAGCTTTGTCAGTTTCATATTCTTCCTTTACCTTTCCTTATTCTGTTACCATTATAGCACTCTTCCACAAAAAAATCAAGAGGTTAAAAAGAAAAACCCCATTGCGCAAAGGCAATGGGGTTAATTCTAAACATCCCAAATAAATCAGGCTTATTCTTCTCCGCTGGGATTCAACAGCAAATCAACTGTTTTTTGAATGCTTTCTTCTATCGTAGCAACATTCGATGTAATATCGGTGTGTTCAGATTCGTTAACGTTGGAAATCTGATACAGCTTATACTCGATATTGCCCCAAGAGGGATACAGGAGAGCCAGGTCATAAACCAAGGAATTTCTAATCATTTTGATAACATCGCGAGAACCGTTTGCTTTAGCCGCCAGCATATAAACGGTTCTTTCATAGTATGCATCCATAGTGGAATCGGGGAGGCTGGAGTAAACAGCCATAATTTCCATCATACGCTCTGCATATTCTTGATTGCCTACAGCTTCGGGAATAGCCCACAGATGTGCCCAGTTGTTAAAGTAAACAAGGCTTTGGTAATCCATACCTTCCTCGTAGAGGGGAAGCGGCAAAATACCGTATTCGAACGTAGCCCTAGGGTAAATTTCGGTTCTGATGTTAAACAGCGAGCAATCAGCAAAAAGTACTTTGCCGGTAAGGAAGTTCATATTGAGGATGTTGGAGGATTCTTGTGGAATCCAAGGAGTATTCTTGATGCGATTGAATTTATCAAAGAGATACTTGTAAAGATCCGCACCCTTATTGTCGTCAACAACGAGCTCAGGCAGACCATCTTCGCCTTTAGTGGTAATACGGCCACCGGAGCCATAAAAATACCAAAGCGTAGAATAGAGATATTGGTGGTAACCAACCGTATCGCCGCCCTTATATTTGTTTTCAACCTCTTCGTGGTTACTATTTACACCGTTTGGAAGAACGTGAAGAGCTCCGTCGGACGTATCAATATCAATGTTTGCTTTTTGTGCGATTGTCAACAACGTCTCCATCGTCCACTTTTTGGCAGTAACAATGTTGTAGATGTTGCTGTACAGTCGGTCTCCGCCGTACAAGTCGTTTACAATGGAGTCAGCGAGGTCTTCATAAAAGTTCATATTGACGATGGAAAGACCTGCAACCTCCAATGTGGAGATGTTCATATCACCGCTAACAAAGTAAAGCTTATCCTGCACAGAAAGCTCTTGAATTGCGTTTTGGTCGAAGGAGGGTTTTGACAAATCAGTATAAGTGTTATCCTTAAGATTGCGAAGCAAGCCTTGCGTTGCTGCTTGTGCGGCACGCTTTGCGGTAATAATGGTTAGGTCATAGCCCTCGCCGTTTTGAAGAGCCAAAACCAAAAAGTTTACCTGGTCACCCTCAGAGGCAACCTGTCTGATCGTACAGTTGTAGTCGTCTTCGATTTGTTGGTTTCTGGTGTATACCGCATAAGGAATAACTTCATCTTCGCTATTTGCTGCATCTACCCAGAAGTCAATGCAACGGTAGTCATTGTTACCATAGCTAGCTTGTGCATCGTGTGCATTGGGATTGGTACCTGCATGATCACGAACATATGCCTTGTAAACATAGTTATCCATATCGATGACGTCAGGCATTTCAATGTCTGAGCCTTCGGGCGCAGTTACACGGTTGCCATCCCCTTTGTTCTTGTTGTTATCCTTTTTGCCGTTGTCGCAAGCTGCCATACAGGGAATGATCATGCAAAGTGCCAACAGCAAAATAAGGACTTTTGGAATGCGTTTCATAATTACTCCTTGAAAATTTATTTAATCATTTGGGGATTCTTGAGTTGCTCAACAGTTTCGTTTAAGGCTTCTTTGATGTCATTTTGGTTTGATACGTTGGTAGCATACAAACCGCGATTGCTGATCGTCATTTCGCCAAGAGTCACAGATCCCATCTTATCCCAGTCATAAAGAAGTGCGATATCATATACCATTGAATCCTTGATGATATTCATTACGTCACGAGATCCTGCATCGGGTGCAGTGGTATAGTAAAGTGTACGCATATAGTAAGCATACATTGTAGAATCTTTGAGCTCTACGTTGGAATATGCCGCAAAAATGTTCATCATTTGCTGTGCAACCTCAGAGTTATTTACCTTATTGGGAATTGCCCAAAGGTGATTGCAGTTGGTAAAGTAAACCACGCTGTGATAATCGTTTCCGGCCTCGTATGTAGGATTGGGCAGAATACCGTATTGGAAGGGTCTTTCCTTATAGAGGCCCGTTCTGATGTCAAACAACGTCATTTCGGTGAAAAGACACTGACCGGAGAAGAAAATGTTCTTTCTGGCTTCGGAGTAACCGACAGGCAACCAGCTTTGGTTGGAGCCCTCTTTGCTGTTGAAGCGATCGAACAGGTAATCAAATAGATCGTTGTACTTTTCAATAACAAGACTGATGTTACCTTCTTCGTCGGTTTCGGTTAGGCGTCCGCCCGAACCGTAGAAGTAGTAAACTCCCATTCCGCCGTAGGCAAAGTAACCAAGAATATCACCGGGTTGTGAGCCAAGAGCCTTGCCGTCAGATTTATCAACGTCAGAATTTATAGTTTCTGCCATTGTCAGCATCGTTTCAATGGTCCACTCTTTGGCGACAACAAGGTTGTAGATGTTGGCATAAATCGGGTTATCATTAAAGAGTTCTACAAAGGTTTCAATATAATCGTCATACATTTTAAGATTGACAACCGTGGGACCGCAAACCTCCAGCGTAGAAACATTCATATCTCCGCTGAGGTAATACAAGGCATTGCCCAATGCAAGCTCCTTGATAGACTTTTGGTCATAGGAAGGATGGGACAGATCCAACGTTGGCATATCATTGAGGTTGCTCAAAAGATTTTGCATAGCGGCATTTGCAGCTGATTTGGCAAGAATAATAGCAAGGTCGAATTCATTATTATTCATATACGCCAAGCTGAGCTGTGAGGTCATGTCGCCTTGCTGAGCTTCTTGCTCGATGCGGACGTTATAAAGTTCTTGTATTCTGGAGTTTCTCAAGTAAACAGCATACTCAATCGCATCTTCGGAGCTTTGGTTTTCGGTATAAAAATCGATTGCCGCATAGCCGTTGTTACCAATGGTATGTTGCTCTTGCTCGGTAACGGAATGGTCACCGGTGCGAACAAGTGCCTTATAAACGTAAGGCTCACCCGGAGCACCGAAATCTCGAATTTCGGGCATTGGAATCCCGGCATCGTTTTCTATGTCATTATTGTTGTTATTACTGTTATTATTGTTTGTGGTTGGTTTGTTTCCCTTATTTGAATTACCGCAAGAAACCATACAGGCAAACAAACAAGCAAATATCAGTATGAACGCAATCAGTCGTACAAAATGCTTCATTATTCGCTCTCCTTCAATTCACTTTCTAACTGTGAATATAATATCACTCACCATCGTTGGGATCTTCGGGGTTTTCGGGGTTTTTGAATTGCTCAATAGTAGTCGCAAGATCCTCTTCAGCATTGGGAAGATCAAGAACAAGCGTACCGTGATTGTTGGTATCTCTCTTATGCCACAGCTCGGAGAGCTCAGTTCCCCATTTGCCCCAGTCGTACAGAAGTCCAATATCATAAACGGTGGAGTTTTTGATAACATTCATAATTTCACGTGCATTGGGGTCACGCGCTATCGAGAAGCACAAGGTTCTGGTATAGTAACCATCCATAGTGGAACCTTCCCTCTTAATGTTAGAGTAAGCTGCCATAACGTTCATCATCAACTGAGCAACTTCTTTATCTTCAAAGTTATTAGGAATTGCCCACAGATGAACCGTATTGTAGAAGAATACAACGGAATTGTAGCTGTCGCTTTCTTCATATACGGGATTCGGTAACAAACCGTAATTGAAGGTAGAATTGGAATAAAGATCTTTACGAACGTCCCACAAGGTCATATCGGTAAAGAGTGTATCGGCGTTCATAATGAAGTGCTGTTTTCTATCACCGGAGAAACCGTTGGGGTACTTCATATTACGTTTGCTTTTATGGAGTTTATCAAAGATGTAGTCAAACAAATCGCCATTCTTTTGATTTCCGATAACGAATTCAGGATTCCCTTCATCGTTCATTTCGGTAATACGTCCGCCTGC
>SVQS01000188.1 GCA_015065205.1 Oscillospiraceae bacterium | reverse complement strand
AGCCCACATGGCAGTCAGAGCGGTTGAACTGTTGGCAGAGGGCAAGAGCAACGTTGTTATGTGCGAGCTCGACGGTTTTGTACGCCCCGTCGATATCCACTTTGCACTCATTGCAGACCGTATGTACAAAAACAAGCTCAAGGATGGTGACCTCGATAGCTTCACTCCCGAACAGCTCGAGGGCATGAAGCAGCTTTGCCAAAAGCGCCGCGAGGAGATCGAAAACCTCTATAAGGTAGCCGGACACGTCGGCTTCAGATAAAACAATATTGTGATAATAAGAACAGCGAATGAGCAAAACACCCATTCGCTGTTCTTTTTCTATAAATTCATAAAGTTCACAAAATAGATAGGCGCCCAAAACAACACCAGCGAAACGCACGCACGTAGTGCTCTTTTCTCCATTTGAGAATCGAGAGAACGATTCCCAAAATGCAAAAGATAGGGGTGAGGATAATGATGCCGAGTGCCACACACCAAAACGCTTCCACCAACGAGGCTTGCCAATTCAGCGCGGTGATATAAAGCAGCGCGGCGGCGGAAACCATCCACGAGGTTGAAATATAAAAAGAAGACAAGAGAATATTGCTGATGATGCAAAGCGTTTTTCTCATATTTGAGTCCCTTTCCGTTACTGAATGTGAAATCTTCTTTGCAACTCGATCTTAAAATCTCTGCCAAGCACCACGACCTTAGCTAATAAACAAAAGGCCGAAAGAGACAGCAAAACGATATAGGGCCAATTGTTGGGGCTTTTCCAAAGGCAGAGAACAATGACTGATGCGATGATGGATGCTATCTCAAACAGAATCAAGGGCATCATATTGTGCTTTTGCCTTTGCAGGTCGGTAAAAAAGAGTACAATGCTTACCACAAGACCGCTAAAGCAAACGATGGGAACGACAAACAGTGCAAATCCGTGTGCCAACAAAACATCAATAAACGCCAAAAGAATGCTTGTCCAAACCACAATCTTGATGGATTGACTCATTCGGTTGTATTCAATCAGGTCGGGGGAGAGGATCAATCTCCAAACGATATAGAGTACCAATACGGCAATCACGCCCCACAAGGGCCCCGCAACGGCAAGGTTGACGATCATGCAAGCCGCCGCCGCCAAAAGGAACGGCCAACGCAAAACAATCAACATACGTCGTCTGTTTTTAGAGCCTTTTTTAATGGATGGATAGGTTTGTTTAACGTGCATAGTATTCGCTCCCTTCTACCGCCACCGCAATCCCGTCCTCGGTGAGGAGCCGATACATTTTTTCCTCAAAGGTCGGGTCAGCGGTCATTTTTGAGATTGAAAAGGTAGAAACACCATTACAGGTAATGGCTGTGCAAGCAAGGCGATTTGTCATTTGTGCGCCAAGCGAGAAGTCCATGTTCTCAATGTGCTCGCAAAATTCGCTTGGCATATTCACAACACCAAGGTTGGAGAAGGTGGTGGTATAAAGCGTCTCTCCCAAAAAGCCGTAAACGATTTTTGCAATGGGTTGCTTGATGACCAAAGGGATGATGCGAATGGAATTGACAAGATTGACCGCCGCGGTAATCATTTCGCGCATTTTGTCTTTTGATGCTTTTTCGGCCAACTGTGCGTTGATTTCGGCTATCATTTCTGCCTTGTTGCCGATTTTTTCAATGGGGATTTTGACACCGCAATACATCGAAAAATTACGAACGGTTTTGGAAGGATAAAACTTTCGCATATTGACGGGAACTTGAATATGCAAGTCTCCTGTCAGCTCGTCGGTTGCCGCCTGCGCGGCATAGAACATTTGCATCAAAAGGTAAGCGGTTATGGTTGCTCCGTGTTGCTTTGCCACTCTGTGGAGTTCGGTTGCATCCATTTTAAAATGCAAAATGCGACAGGGCTTTCTTCTTGCGGGCTGTCCGTTCATTTGCAGGACGGGTTTATCCACAAACCCCGAACCGCTTTCGGCCTTTTCCACCTTTACAAAGGCATTTTCAAATTCCTCGTTGGTGGGGGTGTCGTTTGCATTCCAAATGTCGCTCTTGGCAGCGGTAACTCCGCAAAGACGGAGATATTCAGAGACGAGGACCTTAAGGAAGATCATGGCACCCGTTCCATCGGTCAGTACGTGGAAAAACTCGGCACTGATACGATTTTTGTAATACATCAAGCGAAAAGGCTGAGAACCGCTGAGCGAGACCTTAATGGGCTGACAGGGCACGTCGTGTTCCTCTTCGATGGGAAAGTGTTTTTTAACGGCATCGAGATAGTGCCAGAACACGCCCTTTTTGAGCGTGGTGGCAAAGCTTGGAAAACGCTTGACCGTAAACGAGAGTGCCATTTGCAAAAGAGAGGGGATGACATCCTCTTTGAGGTAGAGCGACAAGCGAAATACTTGTTGACGTCCGTGCTCCATTGAAATGGGATAAATTTTTGCCGCGTTGTCAAGTGGGAACCAAACCGTTGACGGGCGCGCATAAAAGCCACCCAAATTGGCAAGAGACAAACGTGAGAGAATCTCCTCCATCGGCACGCCTTGCCCATACAGCGAAATAATAGCGGATTCGAAGTCGGCACGGAATTGTTTTTTATCTCTTTTCGATACCAAAAAGTGCAGATCGAACTCCGAGAAGAAGGCTTCTATCAGGGTGCGTTCCTCATCGGTACGTTCCCCCACAAAAAGGGAAAATTCTGATTTTACAGTTTTTTTCATAAAAACCTCACGGTGTGGGATTTTCGTTTTTAGAGTCTATTAAATATTATAACATAAAAATTCAACAAATACAAGCCCTATTGTCAATACAAAAAACAGCGAACGAGAAATGAACTCATTCGCTGCCTTATTCAAAAGATAAAACGCAACACGCAAAGTGCGATGACGAGTACGGGCCCCCGCGCTATGGCCTTTTTTGTATCATTCTCTTGTGATGGCGCGAATAGTCCTTGATTTTTCCCCATAGCGGATTTCAACCTCGATCGGCTTTTCGCAAAGCGCGGTGACGATGGGTTCGTCATCCTCGTTTGCCCTTTCCCTGCAAATAAGGTCTACCGAAAGGTTGCCGAGAGGATAATTTCTGACGCCGTGTTCTTCGAGCAGGCGAATGTCCCAAACAATTTTTTCTTCCTTGGCATTCGGGTGAATACCAAAGACGTATTCAAACAGGATGTTGATGGGGAAGAGCCCCGACCATCCCACAAAGTTGGGCTTTGCGGGAGCACCCTTTGAGGTGCTTTCGGGCATATAATTTTCATAGATGGTTCCG
>SVQS01000187.1 GCA_015065205.1 Oscillospiraceae bacterium | reverse complement strand
TAGCAAGTCCGGGAGCTAATCCATCCAGAACTGCGCCGATATATTCGCCGTGGCTTTCGCCAAAGAGCGTAACGGCTACGCTTTGTCCAAACGTATTTTTCATTGCTTTATCCTCCAATCTGCTCTCGGATATAGGCTTGCCAATCCTCGTGCGGCATTTTTTCGATGCGATAGAAACCAACAGCATCAACGAATACAACGTTAACCGAGCTTCCCTCACATTTTTTATCGTGTGTTGTCAAGTTCAAAATCATTTCAAGATCTCCCTCAACCTTGGTCGGGAGTTCCAACGATTGCAAAACCGCAATCAAGCGCGCGCGCACATCGGGTGCACACATGGGAATCATTCCAAGAGCGACACATTCGCCGTGATAAAGTTTTTCAAAACTCTCGCCCTCAATGCCGTGCCCAAGCGTGTGACCGAAATTGAGAATGCGGCGCAGGCCGCTCTCCTTCTCGTCCTGTTCGACAACGGCTTTTTTGATGCGGAGCGAGCGCTCGATGACGGTGTCGATGTTCTCGATTGCTTCGCCACGCTCAAAAAGCTCAAAGAGCTCGGCATCAGATGTCAAAGCCATTTTTACCGCCTCTGCAAGTCCGTTTGTAATCTGTCTTTTGGGAAGCGTGGAGAGCACCTCGGGGTCAACAATAACAGCTCGCGGCTGATAGAAAGCACCTACGATGTTCTTTACTCCGCAAAAATTAACGGCAACCTTGCCACCGATGGATGAATCCACCTGCGAAAGTACAGTGGTGGGAATGTTATAAAAATCGATGCCGCGCATAAAGGTGGATGCGGCAAAGCCCGCAAGGTCACCCACAACGCCACCGCCAACGGCAACGACACAGTCGGTTCGTCCAAAGCCGTTTTGAAGCATTGCATCAAGAAGAACCTCAAGCGTTGCAAGACTCTTACTTTCTTCTCCTTCGGGAACAGTTACAATATGCGCCTCGCAGCATTGTGCCGCAACACGCTTGGCATAGTCAGCAGGCACACCACTATCGGTCACGATAAGTACACGGCGCTCAAGAGAAAACAACTCACCCGCGCGGTCAAGAGCACCGCGCTCAATATAAATGGGATATCCGCCCGTGGGCAGATCAAGATGGAGTATCATTGTTCTCTCTCCTTTCGTTTTTCATTTTGTAAATTACTTTTTTTCACTAAAATATGTTCCCGCAAGCTTGAGACGGTCACAGAACAGTCCCAGCTCGCGCATCATCCATTCACCCGCTTCGGTGTAAACATCTCCCTCGGCTTCTACGTAAAAGTAGTACTGCCACAAAAGATCCTTCATCGGGCGGCTACGCAAAGTGCGCATATTGAAGCCATATCGGCCAATGATGTCTACCGCTTTTGCAAGTGCTCCCGCCTCGTGTTTAACGGTAAAGAGCAGGATGAAATGCTCACCCATACGCTTGGAATGGCGGTGACTTTCTACACGGGAAAGCGCTGCAAATCGTGTGGTGTTGTTGCGGCTTGCATTGATATTGCGCGCCAGCACCTCGAGTCCAAAGACCTCGGCTGCCTCCTCGCTGGCAATGGCAGCAATGCTCTTATCCTGCTTTTCTGCCACATACTTGGCGGCAAAAGCGGTGTTGGAGTATTCAGCGGTGCTCCAACCATGATTGCGAATGTACTCAGCACACTGTCCAAGTGCTTGCGGATGGCTGACCACCTCGCGAATATCCTCTATGCGTGTGCCCGGGGAGACCAAAAGGTCGTGTGACACGGCAAGATCCATTACTTCGCTGACATAGAGTGAGCCCGAGAACAAAAGATCGGTAACCTGCCCTACCTCGCCATTGTAGCTGTTTTCAATTGGCAAAACAGCGGCATCACATTCGCCTGCTTCAACAGCACGGTAAGCGGATGTAAAATCACCGTACGGCACGCGAATAGCCCCCTCAAACATTTTGCCTGCGGCAATGTGGGCAAATGCTCCCTCTGTTCCGCAGTAAGCGACACGCATTCCCTCCATCAATCGGCTTTGATAAGCACGGGATACAGCCATATTGTTGCGTATGAAATTGACGTAGTATTCGCGTAAGGTTTCATCCTCAACAAGCCTTGCATTTGCTTGCACGACCTGCTCCTCGCGAGCGGCATCAAGGATGGGGAGTGCGTGCTCCTTTTTATAGGCGGCTACCTCTTCGGCAGCACGCATACGGCGAACGAAAAGCTCTGCCATTTGAGCGTCAATCTCGTTAATCTCGCTTCTCGCCTTTGTTAAGAGGTCTTCGTTTTTGTTGTTTTGCGACATTTTTATTTCTCCGTTAGATAGGATTCTGCCAAAGCCTTAAAGGCGGGCAACGATTTTTGAATTTGTTCGGTCGTGACGCAATAGGAGATGCGCACATATCCGGGACAGCCAAAGCTATCGCTTGCAACGAGCAACAGCTCGTGCTCTTTTGCTCTTTCACAGAATGCGTTTGCATTCTCTTCGAGCGCCTTGACAAAAAGATAGAAGGCTCCGTCGGGCTTGACTACCTCATATCCGTAAGAGGTCAGCGCCTCGGAAAGCAGACGGCGATTGGTGTCATAAATAGAGATATCGGCGGTTTTTCCAATCACTGCGGGAATCATATATTGGAACAGCGCAGGTGCGCAGACAAAGCCGAGTGCTCTGCCCGCTCCGCAAACCGCTTGATAGACCGCAACCGAATCCTGAGCTTCGGGATTTACGAGAATGTAGCCGATGCGCTCGCCCGGGAGTGAAAGAGATTTGCTGAACGAATAACAAATAAGCGTATTTGCGTAAAAATGCGGTAAGTAAGGCACATCTACATCTCCGTAAACGAGTTCCCTGTAGGGCTCGTCTGCTATGAGGTAGATGGGTTGTCCGTTCTTTTCGGATGCTTCACAGAGAAGCTTGGAAAGTCCCTCGATGCTCTCTTTTGTCATCACCGCACCCGTGGGATTGTTAGGTGAGTTGACAATAATAGCACGTGTTTTGGGAGTAATCGCTGCCTTGATAGCATCAAGATCGGGTTGAAAAGTTTTGGTATCACACAAAACGGGAACGGCAACCGCGCCGTTGCGTTCAACAAAAACACGATATTCCGGGAAGAAAGGAGCGAGCAAAATAACCTCGTCCCCTGCTTCGGTAAGAGCGGAAAGAGAAATAGTCAAGGATGCAGCCGCACCGACCGTGAGATAGATAAGATCGGGATTGACAGTTGCTTTATGTGTATTGGCAATGTAATCTGCAATCGCGCGGCGAACACCTGCATCGCCTTGTGCACT
>SVQS01000186.1 GCA_015065205.1 Oscillospiraceae bacterium | reverse complement strand
CGAATAAGAGGGAGCACGCTTCCCATGTGTGCGACGATAGTTGCGAATGCGGTTCCACAAATGCTGGGGAGTCATGCCTAAAAGGTAGAACAGCGAGGCAGCTAACAGGAAGAACCCGATAATGAGCGAGCCGGTAAAGCTGCAAAGGCTATACAACAGATAACCAAATGAGCCGCCAATAAGTCCACCACCTGTCATTTCGGCGCCGTGACGCATCAGAGCCGCGGGCAAAAAGTGACGTTCTTTAACAGGGAACATCGTCAAGCAAAAGATGTGAATGACGGCTGCAAGAGAAACGATGAAAACGACAGATGCAATAATTTTGGCGGTAGCAATCTTGTTATCGATATATCGTTTCCAATAAACACCCAAAACCACAAGGAGAGCGGGAAGGGTAAATACGGCAGGGCCGAAAGCACCAAACAAGCCGTAGCAGATGTGATATCCTACTGTTCCCATCCAATGCTGAGTTGGATCCTCCAGGCTGTTTTGCCAGTTGCAAAAGATGTTGAGCAACAACGATACACCTACGAACAGAGCAAAACCAAAGAACACGTAGGGCAAAACCTTGTGCCCGGGGCGAGAGGAGCGTGGAATCTCCATGTTCACCTTGTTGTTATCCTTCTCCTTGCCTTTGATGGGAGCAGAATTTTTTTGGACAGGAATTTCGTTTTTTGCTTTTTTTGTTACAGTGCTTGAGGTCTTCTTTTTCTTCTGCACGGTGGAAGGGGGAGCTTTTTTTGGGGCGGGCTCCTGTGTGGGCACCGCTTTCTGAGGCTCTGAGGTAGAGGTGCTTCTCCAGTCACTCGCAGGGGAAGGCTGGGGAGCAGGGCGCGCCGCGGGCTCGGGACGAGCGGCAGGCGTCTCTATTTGATCGGCATCCTTCATCACACTAAATGGTTGATCGTAAGCCGATGTTTTCTTTTTTGCGGGCGTGGGGGGCGCGGGCTTTTTTTCGCCGTTTGGCGTTTTATCGGTCATGGTTTCCGTGTCCTTTCTGCAAATATCAAAATCAGTCAACTCTTAAATAGAGTTAAATATAATATACCAAATTATAGTATATCACCTTTTTGGAACGATTGCAAGAGCTTACAGAAAGTTTTTATCAAGATTTTTCAAAAAAATAGGACGCATGTGCAAAAAATACACATACGTCCAAAATAATTGTTACTCTTTATCCGCAACAGAGGGATAGAAAGCATCTGAGATAGCGTTGAGTTTTTTTACATCCACGGGAGCCATCATTTTAGCGACTTGCGGAATTTTAAACAACAGCACCGCAATTACCACGCAAATAATGGTATCGGGCAGCATATAAACGCCGTTGTAGCAAATGGAGTAGAGAACGGGGCGGTTTACCCAAGATGCGCCAAAGGCAACGAACTCCTCATATTCTGCCCACAGGATGACACCTGCGAGGAAATGGACGACAAAGCGCAAAAAGCAAACAAGGGTTATGCCGCCGATCTTGCCCCAAAAGCCCTGCTTGCGGAACATTCCGGCAAGGCCGAGAACGGTAAATGCGATGATGAAGTCCATCAAAAGGGAAGCAATCAGCATTCCGGGTGTGAGCCCCCAAGAAAAGACACCGCCTTGCAGAATTTGTGACCACGAGTAGCAAAATGCTGCGCCAAGTCCCCATTTGATACCAAAGCGAATGGAGATGAGGCAGATGGGAAGCATCGATGCCAAAGTGATCGCCCCATCAAAGGGGAGTTGAAAGAACTTGACGTAGCTGAGTACAACGGCCAACGCCAAGAGGATTGCACTCTCACACAGAGCGCGAACGGGTTTTACTTGTTTCATAATGTTTTTCCTCCTTAAAATAAAATTGACCGCACGAAATCATCCGTGTGGTCAATTTATCGAATGGAGAAACAAAGCTCCAAACCAATATCCATCTCCCTACGCCGGCATTATCCGTATCAGGTTTAAGGGTTCGGCTCACGCCATCTCAGCCGCCTCTGGCAGCACCCCCGATTTTATGCGGTTGTTATGAAACAAGTAGATTTTAGCACAAAAAAACAGATTTGTCAAGAGATTTACACAAAAAGATGTAAAAATTGAAGATGGAAACGCCAAATAAATCTGACGTTTCCATCTTGAAATTTTCAATTATCTCACTCTTTCACCAAGAGGGGTATCCTCTGCGAGGAATACGACGCGAACGGTTTCCTCACCCGAGGCAAGGATCATACCGTTGGACTCAATGCCGCACAGAACTGCGGGGCGCAGATTGGCAACAAGAATGATCTTTTTGCCAATGAGAGCTTCGGGCTCATAGAATTTTGCAATGCCCGAAACGACCTGACGTTGCTCGTAACCGAGGTCAACCTGGAGCTTGAGCAGCTTCTTCGCCTTCGGAACCTTTTCGCAAGCGATGACCTTTGCGGTGCGGAGCTCTACGTTCATAAAGTCCTCAATGCCAATGAGGGCACATCCCTCGGGCTTTTCGGGTTTTGCTTCTTCTTTTTGAGCTGCTGCGATGAGTGCTTGACGTTCTGCTTCAAACTCGGCAAGCTTCTTTTCCTCGTCAACGCGAGCGAATAGAACCTTGGAGTCGTTAACCTCGCCCCCTGCAACCATGCCGTCAAAGTTGGCAAGAGATGCAAAATCACGCTTGTCGGTGTTGAGCTCATCAAGGATTTCGGTAGCCGTTGCGGGAATGAAGGGAAGCAGCATAACAGCACCTTGACGGATGGTCTCCATCAGGTTGTAGAGAACCGTGCCAAGACGATTCTTTTGTGCCTCGTCCTTTGCAAGCGTCCAAGGAGTGGTCTCGTCAATGTACTTGTTGGCGCGGCTGAACATCTCAAACAGTCCCTCAAGTGCATCTGCAATGTGATAATCGTCCATCGAGGAAGAGAGAGTCTCATAGGCCTTCTTGCAAGCAGCCTTGAGCTCGTCGTCGAGTGCCTCGGGAGCGGTGGGAGCGGGAATCACCTTGCCAAAATACTTCTTTTCCATATCCAGCGTGCGCTTAACAAGGTTGCCGAGGTTGTTGACGAGGTCCATATTGTATCTCTTAATGACGGATTCATAGGTGATGGAGCCGTCGGATGCGAAAGGCATTTCAGAAAGGGCATAGTAGCGAACACCGTCCACGCCAAAGTGGTCGGCGAGCTTGTCGGCATAAATGACGTTGCCGCGAGACTTGGACATCTTATCCATACCAAAGTTAAACCAAGGATGACCGAATACTTTCTTGGGCAGAGGTATATCAAGCGCCATGAGGAAGATAGGCCAGT
>SVQS01000185.1 GCA_015065205.1 Oscillospiraceae bacterium | reverse complement strand
CAAAAAAGCGGCTTTTTGTCAAGGTTTTTCTTGTCGATTTAGGAAAAAATCAGGAAGAAAAATAGTTCTCAATTCCTTGGTAGATGCCTTGTGCAAAAAGTCTCGGGTTTTCGTTCATTAAGGCGGCGTCTCCGGGGTTGGTAATAAAGCCAAGCTCCACCAAAACGGCAGGCATTGCCGTTCGGCGAAGAACGTACAGCCCCGGGCGAACCTTCATTCCGCGGTTGCGCAGCCCTGTGACGTTCACGATCCCCTCGACGATATCCTCTCCAAGAGAGAATGCTCGCGATGGCTCGGAATAAGCAAATGCCTCGGTGCCGCTGGCATCGGGATTGGACGAGGCGTTGGTGTGAATACTGATGAAATAATCTGCTCCCCACGCGTTCGCATCATTCACACGGGCGCGCAAGCTCGTGGAGTTGCTTGAACCAAGTGCAGTCGTGGGCGTAGGACGCGACAGGCGCACCTCGTAGTCGGGGTCGGCGCGAAGTAGCGTGGCAAGCTCTTGCCCCACGCGATAGGTGATATCCTGCTCGCGCAGTCCGTTGCCAACCGCTCCTGCATTGGGGTTTTCGGGATTGTGCCCCTGATCGATGTATATCTTAATTGCCATAATGCCCTCCGTTTTCTCGTTCTTCAATATAGTCTATGCCACATCGCACAAAATTGCGCCAAGGGGTTGCAAATGAGGGGGATTTGTGGTAAAATAAAGAGGACGCGGGTTTGTGGGGGAACTTTTTGAAAAAAGTTCCCCCATGCCCCCTCAAAAACTTTCGCACAACAAATAACCAAATAACGTTGTTAGCACGCGAATAGACAGTCGACGCGAGCGCACCGCTCGCTTTTGCTGTCGCAAGCGGCTGGGCACCACCGAGACCCCATCCGCTAAGAAGATTGTTTAGAGAGAAAATAAATGCCGGTGAAAGGAGAAAAAATGGAATATTCTGTTCGTGCAGCGCACACCTATTCCGAAAACAATAAAGAAGAACTAATAAAAGATTCTCTTTGCGGTTGTTTTTACTGCCTTGAAATTTTTTCTCCCACCAAAATTAAAGAATGGCTAAAAGACACCAAAGGAACTGCTCTTTGCCCCTATTGCGGTGTTGACTCCGTTATTGGTAAGTATACGGGATACCCAATCACCAAAGAATTTCTTGCAAAAATGCATAAGGAATGGTTTGAAAATTCCAAGTAAACGATTGCAACACGAAAGGAAACTTATGAGCTCCATCAAACAAATTGAAGACCGTGCAAAAGAAAAAAATCGCGTGCTTGCGGGCACGCTTTATCTGGTTGCCACACCGATTGGAAACCTTGCTGACCTTTCCGAGAGAGCCATCAAGGTGCTCTCCGAGGTGGATTTTATTGCCGCCGAGGATACGCGCAATTCGATGCGCCTTCTGACGCATTTGGGCATTTCCAAGCCGATGGTTTCCTATTTTGAGCACAACAAGCGCGAGAGAGGCGAACAAATCGCCGCGCGCCTTGAGAGCGGCGAAAGCTGTGCGCTCATCACCGATGCAGGCACGCCTGCCATCAGCGACCCCGGTGAGGATATGGTGGCTCTTTGTGCCACGCGCGGTATTCCCGTAACCTCTGTTCCCGGTCCTGTGGCATCGATCACGGCACTTACCCTTTCGGGTTTGCCTACGGGAAGATTCACTTTTGAGGGCTTTCTTTCGGTCAACAAGGCAGAGCGTCGCTCACATCTATCCTCGCTTGCAAACGAGACAAGAACGATGCTCTTTCACGAAGCCCCCCACAAGCTGCAAGCAACGCTTGACGATTTTTTGCGTGTATTTGGTGAAGGTCGACGCATCGCGATTTGCCGTGAGCTGACCAAGGCACACGAAGAAATTTTGCGCTTCACTCTTGCCGAAGCGGTGGCGTTTTACAAGGAGCAAAGTCCGCGCGGTGAGTACGTTTTGGTCGTTGAGGGTGCAAAAGATGCCGTCACCGCGAATTTTTGGGATGCGATGGACGTTCCCTCTCACGTTCAGCATTATATTGATGGCGGTATGGCGAAAATGGATGCCATCAAGCAGGTGGCTCGCGACAGAGGTGTGGCGAAAAATGAGATTTATAAACAAGTAGTTGACTGATACACAAAAGAACCTATCTCGGTTTGAGATAGGTTCTTTTTGATTACTTGCGAAGGTCTATTTCAACTTTTCCTTCCTTTGCAGGGGTGACGGTTTCGATGATGATATAAACGGTTCTGCCACTTTCAAAGTAGCCGCGGCGCTCGTCGATGCTCTCGCCTGCTTTGAGGTTAAAGAGGAATTCCTTAACACCGAGAGAATCGTAATACACGTTCATTTCGCCCTCGTCGAGCGATGCGGTACATTGAATGCTTCCCTCTTGTCCTTTTCCGCTCATGCGCAGCTTCATAACGTAGGTGCCTTCCAAGTAAGAAAAGCTGATGCTGCCGTGGTCACCGCGCTCCTCGCGCACAAACATGAGTGCTTTGTAGCTGCTGACATAATTACAAGAGGTAACGGAAAATACGAGAAGTACAGATAAAAAGCATAATAAAATTCTTTTCATCATTATCCCTCCTCAAATTCATCATTTTTAAACAAGATATTCACCACGTGTTGCATATTTGCGGGCATGGGGGCGAAGAATCGCATTTCTTCCCCTGTGCGCGGATGTGTTAGACGGAGTTCGCCTGCGTGCAGGCATTGCCCCGTAATAGATGCGCGATGCTTGGCTTCAAAGCGTGTGTTCGCGCCACCGTAGACGGTGTCGCCAAGGAGCGGATGTCCGACCGATGCCATATGCACGCGGATTTGATGCGTGCGTCCTGTTTCGAGTTGACAGCGCAGAAGCGTGAAGGCATTGCCGTCTGCTTCGCCGCGAGAAATAACCGACCAATGCGTAATTGCATCGCGCGAGCGCAGGTCACTGTTGTGGATGACTGCCATTTTTTTGCGGTCAACGGGGTGACGTCCAATGGGGGCATCCACCGTACCGCTCTCCTCGCGAAAGTTCCCGATTGCGATTGCAGTATAAATGCGGCTGACATTGTGCTCTTTGAGTTGCGCGGAGAGCGCGAGATGCGCTTCGTCATTTTTGGCAACGACCAACAGGCCGCTCGTATCCTTATCGATACGGTGCACAATACCGGGGCGAATAACACCGCCTACCCCCGAAAGAGATGCGCCGCAATGATACAGGAGCGCATTGACAAGCGTACCTGTTGGGTTCCCTGCGGCGGGATGAACGACCATTCCGACGGGTTTGTTGATGACGATAATATCATCGTCCTCGTAGATA
>SVQS01000019.1 GCA_015065205.1 Oscillospiraceae bacterium | reverse complement strand
AGTTGTTGGTGATTTTCACTTTTCCCGACTCGTCATAACCTTCCTCAGACCAACCCTTAAAGCTGTATCCGCTCTTTTCAGGTGCCACAAGGAGCTCGTGAAGCTTCAGCTTGTCGGGGTTAAACTTATCACCCAAGCCCGAAGCTTCTCTTGCTTCCTCTTCTAAGAGGGTTTTGATTTTATCCAAACTCTCTTTATTGTGCACGTGGTAAGTTTGGTATGCATGGCCATCTACTACAAATTCTATCTTATATTTTACAACAACCGGAAAAGAATACACTTGACCGGAATAGGAGAATTGCAGTATTTGACCGTTACCGTCGACCACGGACGTATCGATTTCGGTAACCAGCATAGAAGCTTCTACGGGTACTGTAGACAATACGCCGTCTTCAGTTTTTGTAATGCTGAAACGGCCCAGATAGTCCTCCGGTTGTTCGCCGTACGTAATGATAATGCGTCCAGACTCATCACGCGCCGGCGTATTCACCTCGTAACTAACGCCGTTTTCATCGGTTCTGCGATTACACGCGTTCATAGCGAATACGCCCGCGATAATCAGAGATAGGACGGTAATCCAAACGATAATTCTTTTCATAATTTCCTCCTTTGAAGATCAAAGAAATGAAGGATTATAAACGTGTGGACTCGTTTGTATTCCTTGGGTGTAATACTTAAATTAACTTAATAAATAAAATAGGTGTTTTTGTTTTGTGGTGCTTATTTTTTCGTAGATTTGTAAACAAATCCGTATGCGTCTTCACCGCTTGCAAGTATTTCCTTTTGTTTTGCGGGTGAGAAGCCGTTATTTTCAACGGTGGCGCCGGAGCAAATAAAGAAGCAAAAGCTCTCTGATCCTGCAGCAGTTTCAAGCTTAAGTTCACCGGCCTGAGCCAACGAAATGGGATGCGGTGCAAGGTCAGCAATCATACCACCTGCATCATCGGCTATTTCGAGAACGGAATAGTTTTTGCCACCGCCAAAGAATGCAATGCCTGCGTGAACGTGTTTGGTTTGCTCGTTGTCTCCATCTGCCTTATACATTGTGGTGATATTTTTATGTGTTTCTTCAGCTTTTTCGACCATATTTTGAAGATTGAGATTCAAACTCCACAAAAGCTTAGCTACCTCATCCAGGTTGTTTAATTCTTCTTCGTTCTGCGGTTCCTTTACTCCCGTAATCTCAATAAGGGTGGTGCTATCAACAGTCGAAAGTTTTTTCCAGTTATAAAGTCCGATTTTTCCTTCGATGGTAAGCTTTGCACCATAAGAGGTCTTTGCCAAATCATGCCATGTGCTAAACTTATCTGCGTACGAGGGCATCTTCAAGTCGTTGGCAACCGCAGACGGACCGTCATAAAGCATAGGACCTGCAAAGTGAGAATCCATCGCGATAGCGAAAATACCGGTATCTGTAAAGACGCAATCTCTTACTGTAACAAAGGTGTTGATAAATGCATCATCATATACTCGCTTTGTTTCAGAGTCGTACGAGGAATATTGTTGCTTGATGATGGTGTCGTATGCCTCCGGTCTTTTATCCGGATCATCCTTCTCGCGAATTTCTTCTAATGGGTAGAAAGGAAGATTCGAGGAGTTATCTTTTTGTTCAAAAGGTAATTTGGCCGATTGGAAAATATTATCTTTATCAAATGTGCCACCGTTAACAAAACGGTTAGAACCGATTCTCATAATGAACTCTCTTGCTTGCTGCAAAACACAGTTGCTAACAGTAAGTTCAATTTCTTTTTCGGCATCCTGCTCGTCGCCGAACGCACGCAAAACGGTTCGTCCGTTGATCAATCTGGAGTATTGAATGTTAACGTTGGTTCCAAGCACTTCTACGGTAGTACCAACCCAGTTCAAGTCAATAAGATTTATCTGTCCTTTATCATCCGATGTCGGATCGCATCCGAGAAGTCTGACATTGGTAACATCGACATCATCGTAAAGGGCAAAGCAGATGTTATCCTGCGCCTTAACGCTGGCTCCGCGAATGGAGTTTTCATCCAATTGGGCTCTTACAAAGTTGAGAGGACCTTGGAAGAGTGCGCCCTCAACAGGTGCTTTATTACCGTTCGGGCCAAGTCCCAATCCCATAGTAGCTTTGTGTGCATTGATTTCGTGACCGTTACCGTAAAGGTCTTCATGGAATTGCAAGAGCGTGATCACCTGCGGTATCTCAAATTGATCTGCCGCGCGTCCTTCAGCTATCCACTTGTTGTAGTAGTAGGTGTAGTCGTAAGTGGTGTCTATCTTTTCGTACAGCTTATCCTTTTCAAGAACGTATTCTCCATTAATTTCACCGAAGTCATCGATGATATCGGCTCGAAGGACAATGGGGTGACCTTCTTTCTTGGTTGCGTAGTAAAGCTCGGCATAGTTGTAAACATTGATACCGTTCTTTACACAACGAATAGCAAAGCGAGTGGGACTTACATATTCTTTGTCTCCAAAGACATAAGAGATCCGAAATTCAATCTCCGGAGGATTTTCCTCATCTTCGGCAGTGTATCCGTCCGCATAGGAAATCACACCGGTCTTTTCGTCAATTTTCACCTTGTCGGGTTGAGACGAATACCATCTGAAGTGCTCTTTGTAATTATATCCATCGATCATTTCATCCGATTTGGAAAGAACAGCTTCCAGAGTAAACTCTGCATCGACGATAGCATCGGGGATGCCGTCCCCGTTTATGTCACTCCATTTCTTACCGCCGATAGTAAACAGACCTTCAAGACCATATTCCGCTTTGTCACCTTTTGCTAACGGCTTAACGATATCAATAGCTGTAACACCGATTTCGATCGTTTTTTCAAAGGTTGCATAGTCGGTGGGGTCTAACTTGTTATAAACGGTAAGGGAAACCGTAACGGTTCCTGCTTTACCCAATGTTTTCAGAGTCAAACGACCATCGCCATTGGTTACGCTTGTTGTTATGTCAGATGCAGCAGTCGAGATGAGTGCAGGATTGCTGATAACCACCTCGCCCAATTCAACGAGTATGTCGGAAGGAATTACACTGAAATGCAGAGAGAAACCGCCCGTGTTTGCTGCAGAAACACCGAAAACGTTCTTGTTGTAATCTAAGCTGATTTTATCTACCTTGGAGAACGTTTGCGAGAAAGTGTCTTCTTCACCGTTGATTTTGAGAACAAATTCTACGGTGATATCACC
The DNA here is from genome assembly GCA_015065205.1 of Oscillospiraceae bacterium. Classification (GTDB taxonomy): domain Bacteria; phylum Bacillota; class Clostridia; order Oscillospirales; family CAG-272; genus UMGS1865. The sequence goes on along the minus strand of SVQS01000019.1, from coordinate 15,890 downwards.
AACAAAGCCCGGGGCAAATTCATAAGAAAACTTAGCTCTTTGCTTTCCTACGTCTTTAACGAGCATTTCAAACTCTCCCTTAATAACAGAGCTGTGATCGGTAATCTCTTCTCCGTTTGCATCATAAACACGGATGGAAAGATCATCTTTGGTAAATTCCACGGGATAGTTGAAGTCAATGGTGTGCTCACCCACGCCCTTGGAGGTGGGCTTCGGTGTTGCAGCGGCAATTTTGCCTTCCATTTCTACAACCACATCAACGGTAGCTTCTTTTCTGTTTTCGTCTGCACCAGCTGCAATGGTAATGGTTGCGGGACCGCGACCAACTGCAGTTACCTTGCCCTCGCTATCTACTCTTACAATCCTCTCATCACTGGAACTGTAGTAAAGCGTGGTACCTGCGAGGGTTTGGGGATAGACCGTTGTTGTGATGGTTGCCGTGTCTGCTCCCTCTTCACCACCCAAAACAAGCACATCTCGGGAGATGGTTGAATCAATAGACTGCAATTCGTTTGTTCTAACGTGAACAGTAAGCGAGTCTTTTTCAGCGTTATCAACGGTGATAAAATGAATCGTAGCAGACCCTGTGGAGAGAGGTATGAGCGTAACTTTACCGGGCTGCGTCGTATCAATGTCGAAATTTGCCTTGGGCTCGTCTCCAACCGCATCTATGCGAGGATAGATTGCTTTGTTTTTTGCACCGGTAGGCGTAACAACATATTCAAACGTGTATGTCTCGCCTTTGTCAAAATCCAAGTAAACATTCTGGGGATTGTTAACAATATAGATACCGTCTACGTGCACATCAACCATGTTTGCCACCGCATCGGACGCGGCAAACAGGATGATCATGACGACAATCGGGATAATCAGCAAAAGTAATATCAATTTTTTTGCCATTTAAGGGTCCTCCTTAAAATTTAATGCATTTCCTTATTTGAGTGCGACTGTTATTTTGTAAGTTTTGCAAACGCTTTTTCAATTCCTACGTAGTAGTAAACATTTGCCAAGGCAAAATAAAGCAGCGCAATAACTGCGGGGAAAATATAAGCGTACATTTCCTCTATAACAATTCCACCGATAAAATCGGGATTCACACCCGAAAATACCGATATGAAGAAGGTCAAAAGACCAATGACAACCGCCAAAACCAATCCAACAGAAACAACCTTTGCAATAGTTCTGTCGCTGGCCCTTGCAACCTCCTCGGGGGAAGCGTCAACAACTGCACAGTTGAGGTCGGTTCTGGTTGCAATGAGAATTTGCGAGAAGGAGAACACAAGACCGATGGCGCAAACAATAACTGCATCGACCGGTTGTATTGCAATGGTGGAATCCGGGAAAATAGCGGAGCTGAAATAGAGCAACAACACGCTCGCAATAACCGAAAGCGAACTGATAATGCTACAGAAAAGCACCTTGGAGAATAGAAGCTTAGACGCCTTGATCGGGAAGGATTTTGCCTTCAGGGCAGATTTGCCGTCTCTTGTGATGTTCGTTGCACAGAAGGTGTTCGTCAAAATGGAGAACACGAGAACAACGATAAGCGACAATGCAAACTCGAGCTTGAGACCGAGTGCATTAAGGACCAAGGTTTCAAACAGCGTATAGCTACAATAGATCATAAACGGCATTGCAAACGCAATGGTAAAGTAAGAGAACAAATACTTAGGTTCGCGGTAAACCGTAATGAATTCCTTTCTGAGCAGACTGGCAGTCACTTTGCGTTGGAAGCCAAAGCTGCGCTTTTTGCGGCTCTTTCTGCCATCACGGTTTCTGTAAAGGACAAGGCGATAAAGTCCACCGGTAATGAAGAACGTAGCCAAAAGAGCTACCACAGCAATTGAGACGGTGATGATCAAAGACCTTTGCATATCAATGCCCATTTGAACGGATGCGAGAGAATTTGCGGGATATGTGTACAACTTAGCCTTGATCAAGAAATCCACAAATTCGTTGCTGAACAAGAATTGGATAGAAGTGTTTTCAAACAACTGACGCAAAACGCCGAGAATTTCGGAGTAAACGAAAAATGCACCCACAACCAAAACCGACAACGCAACAAAAGAAAGGAAGTATCTCGTGCTCAGGAACTTGATGATTACCATGTAAGGTAAAATCAAAATGGTCGCCATCAAGAAAGAAACCATCGGGAGCAACAGATACACCAGCAAGGTGCGAAGCAGGAAATCACCGCCAACGCCAAGAACAAAGTAGAAGATGAGGTTGACAGGAATAATCAGCAAAAATGCCGCTACGTATGTCCAAAGCAGGAGCGCTGTGAACTTTGCACGGAAGATGGTGCCGTTTTTAACGGGCAAGCGCAAGAAAATAGGTGTGTCTGAAGTTCTTGTTAGCGTACTGCGCATTTTTTCAAGACACATAATGCCGAGTGCCACAACAATAATGGTGTAAACCGCATTGAGGAGCTCGTGTGCTCTTGTCATAGGGTCAAGCACTCTATCAACCTTGACCTCAAGATAACCGTCGGCAATATAATAAATCAGCAAGCCAAAAATGCCGGCGATCGCAAGCGTAAAAATAAGTGATGTAAGTGCGCCGAGAAGGTCGAACCGCTTGCCGTGCGAACCCGGAAAGAGCATTCGGCGCTCATATTTGAATAGTGTTCGGAAGTTTCTCATACCTTTGCCACCCTTTGCGTAATCAACAAGAAGTAATTTTCAAGGCTGCAACCGGTTCTCTTGAATGCGGCCATATCGATTTCTTGCAGGATTTTGCCCTGGTCGATGATGTAAACTCTGTCACAAACCTTTTCAACGGTATCAAGGTTATGAGAAGAGAAAATAACGAGATTGCCACTTCTGCTATGCTCATAGAAGAAGCGTCTGACTTGATTTGCGGTGTGAGGGTCAAGTCCTACCATAGGCTCGTCCAAAATAAATACCTTGGGGTTGTGAATGAGTGCACCCATAAACGAAACCTTCTGCTTCATACCGTGAGAGTAGGAAGAGATCGGCTTGTAAATAGAATCACCCAAAGCAAGCATCTCCTGGAATTTTTGGATTCTCGCCTTTCTGTCGGATGACTTAACCTGATAGATGTCTGCCATAAAGTTGACAAACTCATAACCGGTCATTTTTTCAAAAAGCGTGTACTCATCGCTTACATAACCGAAGTTCTGCTTTGCCGCGATGGCATCGGTCATCATATCGTGACCCGCGATGGAAATAGTACCCTGCTCATAGGGATGCATACCGGTGATGCATTTGATGGTGGTCGATTTGCCCGCGCCGTTGTGACCGAGCACGCCGACAATTTCACCGGGGCGACCAACGATGTTGATATCTTCAATCGCATAGTTCGCTCTCTTGTGGTACTTCTTGTAAAGGTTGTTGACTTCAAGTAACATATTTGTCCTCCTAAAGGGCGTTTCCCTTGCGGCCTATACCGTCTTCGGGGTTTCCCTTCTTAATGTTATACAAGTTAGAAATGTGCTACCGACGATTTGCTTTCGCCTATATAATATAAATTAGGTAGAAAATCGCAGGCATTGTTTCAGCAATACATTATAACATATAAATAAGATGTTGTCAATGGTTTTGTTTTCCAACCCGTCTAAAATACAAAAAAATATTCGTTTTTTTTCCTTTTGTCTACAAATTGTACACATTTAAATGTTAAAAAAATAACTTGTTCACATTTTAGAAATAGTTTGGAAACGTTTAGCTCGATTCTATGGCTTTTGCGTCGAATAAGTTCAAAAATGTTATGCTCTTCTCTCTCAAAAAACCTGCAATTCTCACGTTTTTGCACTACGTATGTTTAAAAACGGCAAAAAAAGGAACACCTCACGCGCTTTTTGCGTGTTTTGGTGTTCCTTTTTGTTACCCAAAATCAGTTAAATCTAACGATTTTATTTGCCATACGGTAGAAGAAAATGGCAACTGCGCGACCGAATTTTCCACCCATACAGATAATAGCGAGAGGGGTGCGATGGCGGTAATGTCTGCCCCACTTGTAGTTGTGCTTTTTGCAATTATCCCACATCTCTTCAAGCTTGGCATCTGCCTCATCGCTCTTGTTCAGGCGTGCGAACATAACGGAAATGCCAAAGAGCATAAACAGCTCGTGGCGCAGATACTTTTTGAGCATAGGTTCGGTGATATTGTCAAGATCGCAAGCGGCAAAGCTCTTTTCGCTGACCAAAAGCTGATGCGTGTAGCGTTTGATGATAGCCGCCTCTTGCACCGATTGATCGGGTCTGCCGATCCAATAACGATAGAGATTATGGGGAAAATAATACATTTTTTGAACACGTGGCAGCGTTTTGCAGATCATAAGATTATCCTCGTAGAACACCTTGCGCGGCAGAGGCTCGTCCCACTCCTTGACAAGAGCCGTACGGAATGTGCTGGAATGAATGGTGAGCATTTGGTGCAAACGGAAGCGTTTTGTGTCCTTCCATTCAAAAATGCGATTTTTGGGAAGAACGCTGGAATAGTCGATGGAGCGATCACCTATACCGTCGGTATGAACGTAATAATAGTTGCTTACCACCAAATCGACACCGCCCTCACGCTCACACTTTTCGAGAGCATCAAGGAATGCAGGAAAATCCTCACTCATCTTATCGTCGCTGTCAACCACCTTAAAATAGATACCCGTTGCGTGTTTTGTGCCCTGATTGATGCCCTCGCCGTGTCCACCGTTTTCCTGATGGATGACCTTGACTACGGTGGGGTGTGCACTGGCATACTCGTCGGCTATTGCACCCGTGGCGTCGGTAGAGCCGTCATCAATAATGATGATTTCCACGCGCTCACCACCAACGAGGAGACTCTCGATACATCCTCTCATATAGTCCTGCGAGTTGTAGCACGGCACGGTAATCGTTAATAATTTTTGTTGACTCATACAAACTCTCTTTCTGCGGCTTCCAGTGCGGATAAAATCACCGCGTCCATATCGTAATAGCGATACTGCCCAAGACGTCCGCCAAATATAACGTTTTCTTCTTTTTGGGCCAGGGCCCTGTATTTTTCACAGAGCGCATTATTGGTTTGGTCGTTGATGGGATAATAGGGTTCCATTTCGGGAGTCCACTCCTGACTGAACTCACGGGAGATGACAGTTTTGGGTTGCGTGCCAAACACAAAATGCTTGTGCTCGATAATGCGCGTGTATGGCGTTTCGGCATCGGTATAGTTGATAACCGCGTTGCCCTGATAATTGTCGGTATCAAGCACCTCGACGTCAAAGCGGATGCTTCGATAATTCAAGGCACCGTAGCAGTAGTCAAAATAGGCGTCAATTGCACCCGTATAAACGATTTTGGGCGCGATTTTGCAATACGTGTTGCGATTTTCGAGAAAATCGACGCCAAGGCGAACCTCGATACCATCCAACATTTTCTCTACCATAGAGGTGTAGCCGTCGATGGGAATGCCCTGATAGAGCGCGTTAAAATAGTTGTTGTCGTATGTAAATCTGACAGGGAGACGCTTGATGATGAACGCAGGGAGCTCCCGGCAGGGTCTGCCCCATTGCTTTTGTGTGTATCCCTTGACAAGCTTTTCGTAAATGTCTCTGCCAACAAGACTGATAGCTTGTTCCTCGAGATTTTGAGGCTCGCCAATGACACTTTCGCAACGTTGCTTTTCGATTTTTGCTTTTGCCTCGTCGGGCGTTACCACGCCCCACATCTTGTTAAAGGTGAGCATATTGAATGGCAACGAGTAAAGCTCGCCGCGATAGTTTGCCATAGGTGAGTTGGTGTAGCGGTTGAACTCGGCAAAGCGGTTCACATATTCCCACACACGTCGGTCGTTGGTGTGAAAGATGTGTGCGCCGTATTTATGCACCTGAATTCCCTCAATATCCTCGGTATAAATATTTCCGCCTACGTGGGGGCGTTTGTCGATAACAAGCACACGTCGGCCGGCTTCTGTTGCCTTTTGCGCAAAGGTTGCACCAAACAGCCCCGCGCCGACAATAAGATAATCGTATTTCATAATTTCGTTTCAATCCGTTCGAATTATTCTTGGTTGTTTGCCTTTTTGAGTGATTTGTTGAATTTTGACCGGTTGGAAAGATTTTTGAAGAAATCAACGATGAGCCTGCCAAGTCCGCGCCAAAAATGACCGTTTATCATAAAGAGGATATCCTCGGTCATCTTTTTGGATACCATTCCGTTGGAAAACTTTGCGATTGCTCGAATGGGCATATTGTAAATAAACATAATATTCAAATTCGGTTCGCCCTTTGCGTCGGCTTTTTCCTTGATAGAGGTCAGCACACGATAGAGGAAGCGTGCAAACGCGCCCTTTGCATAGTAAAGTTGACACAGAGCATCGTTCTCTGCAATTTCACCGCTCCACTTGCCATCGGGGATAGAATGACCTAATAAAGCCTCGAAATCGGCATCGGATACAGCCTTAATATCGGCGTTTTTGTAGCACGTGGGTGCATTTTCGGCCGCTTTTCTACCCAATACGTGAAGAGTGTCCGAGAGTACTACGTTGGATGCGTTTCTTGCAATGCAGATCTCATAATCGGCATCCTCAACCGCCCACTCGTTGCTTTCGGTATCAAAATAGCGGAAGGTCTTGTCGTCAAATGCAATGTTTACACGCTTGCTCTCCCCTGCCGAAAGGAATACCTTTTGGAAGCCTTTGAGCTCCTTTTTGGGGCGATAAACGCTACCGTTTTTGCAATAAACGTAAAGCTGTGCAATCTCGGCACCCGCACGCGCACCTGTATTGGTGACAGTGAAGCTGACACCCTCGGGAGCAACTTCGATATCACTGTATGCAAATTCGGTATAGCTCAATCCATGGCCAAAGGGATAGCGCACGGGAACGCCTGCGCTTTCAAAATAGCGGTAGCCGACATAAAGCCCCTCTCTATATTCAGCAGTGCGTTCTCGACTCGGGAAATAGGGGGTTGAGGAAACATCCTCAAGAGAAAGAGGCCAGCTCTCGTTCAGTTTGCCCGAGGGATTGATGTTGCCGAGAATGGCATCGGCCATAGCTCTCGCTCCCGCCTGACCGCCAAGATATCCGTGAATGGCGGCACGGTAGCTGCCCGCCTCGGGCATCACAAAGGGAGCTCCACCCGAAAGAACAAGAATCACATTTTTATTCACTTGGCAAACCGCTTTGATGAGTTCTTGTTGAGATTTGCTCAATTCCATGTGTGCACGGTCCATGCCCTCGGATTCGAGGATTTCATCTAATCCTACGCAAAGCAGGACGGTCTCGGCCTTCTTTGCCACCGTGACAGCTTGGTCGATGAGCTTTGGGTCGGGTGTGGGATCGCGACGGTCAAAGCCTTGTGCGTATGCGGTAAATTCAACACCTGCCGCTATTAAACAATCATAGAGATTATTGAGTTTTGTGGGGTTGACCTGTGAGGAACCTGCTCCTTGATAGCGCGGCATCCTTGCAAAGTCACCGATGAGGGCAACCTTGGCGTCGCCCGCAAGAGGAAGAATACCGTCGTTTTCTAACAAAACAATGCTTTCGGCGGCGCATTTCTGTGCAAGCGCGTGGTGCGCTTCGGCATCAAAGCTCTTGGGAGCTTGGGAAACAGCCTTTGTTGTGGAATTGATAACTTCAAGAAGCTCGCAAAGGCGTTCATCAAGCACACTCTCATCAATCTTGCCATCCTTAACGGATTGGATAAGCTCCAATGCGCAGTCGGCTCCGGGAGCCGGCATAACGAGGTTGGAACCCGCTCTCACACCCTCAGTGTGGTTATTGTCAGCTCCCCAGTCGGTGACAACAAAACCGTCAAAGCCCCACTCGTCACGCAAAATATCGGAGAGCAGATGCTTATTTTCGTTAGCGTATGTGCCGTTTACCATATTGTAAGAGGACATAACAGTCTTTGCTTTTCCCTCTTTTACGGCGATTTCAAAGGCAGTAAGATAGATTTCTCGCATCGTGCGCTCATCAAGAACCGAATCCATTGCCATACGGCGAAGCTCCTGTGAGTTGACAGCAAAGTGCTTGGGGCAAGCAGCAACTCCGTTTGCCTGAATTCCTTTGATGTATGCCGCCGCCATTTTGCCGGCGAGATAGGGATCCTCGGAGAAATATTCAAAGTTACGGCCGCAAAGAGGACTTCGCTTGATGTTCAGTCCGGGGCCGAGAAGGACGTGCACGTTATTTGCCGCGGCTTCCTCGCCAAGAGCGTGTCCAAGCTCCTCGGCAAGAGAGAGATTCCAAGAATTTGCCATACCTGCAGCGGTGGGAAAACAAGTAGCCGGAATAGATGCATTGAGACCGAGATGGTCGGCAGCACCTGCTTGCTTGCGAAGTCCGTGAGGACCGTCCGACAAAAAGATTTCGGGAATGTCAGCGTGCTCGAAGGCATAGGTCGTCCAAACAGTCTTACCCTGCAAGAGCGCGGCTTTTTGTTCAAGCGTCAGCTTTTTTATTTGTTCGTGTGCGTTCATATCGGCACCTCCGTTTAGATCATCTTTTTGTTTCGAAGTATCTTTGACACTTCTCCGCTATCATTATAACAATCGGTGAGGGCGTTTTGTGTAAAAGGATCACAAATCGTTATTTTTTTGCACGAGCGGTAAAGGTTGTATATATTATATCATATTATCTCGCATATTGCAAGATAAAATTTAGACGCCCCTCCCAAGGAATAAAAAAGGGCTGAGTCATTCAGATGCAGAAGGCATGGTTTGTGGTTCTCGTCGTCGTACAAGGGTACGACAGAGAGCCAAAACGCGACTAAAAAGCCACATAAAAATGCGGAAATCCGCCGAAAAATTCGGCGGATTTCGACATATTAAAAACAAAAAACTATACTTTAAGTTGGATTTTGTCTTTGGTTATAAAAGTGGCTTTTGTTCTGCGCTAAATGAATCAGCCACTTGAAAAATGGATTCATTCTGCTTTGGAAATTTGAAGAGTGGGCATACTGCTGGCTCTTACAATTTTGTAAACTTGACCGTTGAAAGTAACAGATTGGTTATCAATAAACCCAAGATCGTTGCCCAGAATATCACCGTTTTCGTTTTGACCGCCGTTATAATAGTTGACGCCCCTAATCTTTAAGTGCGGCCAAATCGTTATGCCTGCAGGCAGCAAAGTAACGTCGATTTTAAACGTAACAGTTGTGTCGGTAAACTCGGTGATCAGATCATAGGTCTTGGTACCGTCAAAGAATTGCAGATCCTCGGCCGTACAACCGTAATACGTACCGCTAAATACGTAGTAAACCTTATCGCCCTCTTGCTCAACACTTACGTTGAGAACCTTTACACCGATCGATTCAAATTCTTTTGTTGCTTTTACTTCGGGATTGCTCTTAAGTGATGCCGTAATGGTGTATTTGCCGTACGTAATACGGGTTGCACCCTCTTCACCGCCGGTTACCGAAAAATCAAAGAGATCTTGAGAAACCATCACCTTTGTTCCGTTGGCAAGAACAGCATAAACGGTGGGCTTGATGCGATCGAAGCGTTGGTTGATTTCTACGTTGCAAGAAGCGATCTCAATCTTATCAATCACAAAATCATCGGGAATTTCGTTACCTACGGTGTCAACCTTGATGTAATCTATGTTCATTGTGGAAGGAGACTCACCCCAACGAGTTAACGCACCGTTGGTGCTGTTTTTGAACTTGATTTTAATTTTGTTCTCACCTGGGTCAAGCGCAATATTTTCAAACGTGAACTCGTAATAAATGTTATACAGAGCATTGTAATCTCCGTGAGGTCCGGAGCCCTTGAGTACAACAGAATCGGGAACTTCGACCACCTGACCGTTGATGATCAAATCCAAAATAGTGTTGACCTGCAACGGCTTCATAATGTGTCCATCTTTGTCATCTTTACCGTTTACAAAGCAGCAATAGCTGTTGCCTGCACGCATGGTGATGTTGCCAATAACCGCAGATTCGGATGTAATAGTAAACGTAAGAGATCCCTCTTGGCCGTTCTTCACACTCTTACCAAAGTCGCCTGCATAGGAAACGTTACTGCCGAGATTTTTGATAACGCCATCAACAACAGCATATTCGGAAGCGCCGCCGGTCTTACCGCCTACAATGGTTGCTTTTTCGCCCTGCAGAGTGGAGCGAACGATAACACCCGTTGAAACGGAAACCTCGGGATTGTCAATGTAAGAAATCGAAACATTATACGCCTTACCAAACTTGACAACCGTATCGCTGCCGGAAACAACATATTTGGACTTATCAAGAGGCAATCTGTTGCCGCTCTCGTAAACAGCGTTGATTTCCATTTGCGCCGTGGAAAGCTTGCTGCCTGCCTCAACAGTGGCATCGCTTGTTACAATCAGTTTGGTTACTGCTCCGTTGTCGAGAACGTCTACCACACCAATCGGAACCTCAACAACCCTTGTTTCGTTTTCTTCGGAATAGCTTACAGAAACAAAGCTATCACCCGTAACCAGTATCTTTTCGGCGTCTATCACGTATTTATCCGTGGGAATGACCTTGGTAGAACCGTCGTTGTAAACGGCACTGATAATCAAACCGTTAGCATCAAAGGTAGAACCTGTTTGGTATTTTACGGTATAGGGGTTTTGCGTAATGCTGAGTGATTCTATTTTAACAGGAATGAGTTCAATATTGTAGGTCTCGGTTTTGCCCTTATAGGTAACCTTTACATCACCGCCAACCACATAAAAATCGGGATTTGTAGCAATGCTGAACTTTCCTGCTTCAATCTCCTCGCTGTAAGAAACGCCTTCAAGCGTATAATTCGCCATCACCAAAAAGTCTTCGGCTTTCGGCTCTGCCAGGTCGTTTTTAAAATACTTGACACCCTCTTTTAATTGAACGGTGAGAGATTCAAGCACAGGCTTAGGTTCGGGTTTGCTCAATTCTATAAGGTTTTCTCTATACGCCTTGTATTCGTTATAAGATTTGAGCGGAATGGCAACCACGATGGCTGCGGTCAAAAGAATTCCCGCAATCAATATGGCTATTTCTATAATTCTTCCAATATTTCTTTTCATGTTCTACTTTTCCTCCGTGTTTGTAGTTTTCTTTTATGCATGAAAGATGATAACTTACTGTTCCTTTGTGTCGTCTTTGAGGCCATCCTCTTCGACATCTTTGGTTTCTTCAACAGTTTCTGTCTTTTCGGTAGTTTCTGTCTCTTTTGCTTCTTCAACAGTTTCTGTCTTTTCGGTAGTTTCTGTCTCTTTTGCTTCTTCAACAGTTTCTATCTTTTCAACAACTTCTGTCTCTTTTGCTTCTTCAACAGTTTCTATCTTTTCAACAACTTCTGTCTCTTTTGTTTCTTCAACAAATCCGCTTGCCTCTTCTGCTTGTTCTGCTTTTGCCTGTTTTTTCGCTTTTTGGCGACGGATTACTTTACGGAGGATAAAGTATAACCAGTAAATGCAAACAACACCTACGATAACATCCAAATCGATAACCGCAAGCCTCCACCAAAGCCAAGGTTCAATAACCGCACCTACGGTGATCTGCTCTACATCATCGCTCTCGTTGTATTGATTGTTTACATAAAGGGGACTCAGGAACATATACAAAACGTGGTGGCAAACTTCCTTTACTTGATTTTGAATACGATTGGTAGCATTAAAGCCGGTATCAAGAGCGTTGGTTCTCATACCAAGGTTGATGTCGCCGCCTGCGCGAACGGCATCCTCAATGGACATATATTCGCGAGACCAGTTATCAACGTAGTCGGTAACAACCGTACCGCAGAAGCCAAGCTCCTCGCGAATAACGCCTTGAATAAGCGCTTCGCTACCGCCCGTCCAAACGTTACCAAGTCTGTTATAAGAGGACATAATGCCTACACATCCGCCATCTTGAATGGCTTTTTTGAAGGGCTTGAGATAAATTTCACGCAGAGCTTGCTCGGTGCACCAGGTGTACATTGAGTCGCGCTCGTGCTCGGTTTCATAAAGAATCAAATGCTTCAAGTAGCAATACTTACCCGTATTGGTAAGACCGCGAACCTGCTCTGCAAGCATAGTGCCTGCCAAGAAGCCGTCCTCGGAGAAATACTCGTAGTTACGACCGCCCCAAGCACTGCGGTGCAGGTTTGCGCCAAAGCCGTAGGTGCCGTCCATAGCAATACCTTGAACACCCATTTCTTTACCATAGTTGATACCAAAGCTGTAAGCCAAAGAACGGTTCCATGTTTGACCGAGAACGGTTGTGCAGGGGAAGCCGGTGCCGCGTTGTGCGCCTGCGTTAAAGGAACGAACCTGAGAGGGGCCATCGTGGTCGGCAAGCTTTGGCTTGCCAACAGAGGGAATTGCCGCACTGCCGAAGTTGCCGGCGTGAATGAGTTCTACCGCCTCACTGAAAGTGATTTGGCTGAGAATAACATCCCAAAGAGGATGGTTGTAATCCGAACCAAGGAGCAAGCCAAGCTCGGTGGGTTTACCGTTTTGATAAACCAATGCATTGCCGCCGGTGTTATATACAACGCCATCGTATTCAACGCGACCTGCGCTCTTACCCCATGTTACAGATTCGTTGTTGACGGGATTGCCGAAAATATTGGTTCCGGCATTGTCCCAATCACTTGCCGCATCTTTGGTGTATTGGTTGTGTTCTCTTACGTTGTCAGCCATTTCTCTGTTGGCAACATCAGACACTTCATAAGGATCGGGAAATGCCGCACGTGTGATAAAGCCAATATTCTGACTGCTGTCGCTGCCGTCGATGCTGACACCGTCAATAGCATCCTTGCCGGTAAACTTGTTGGTTACGGGCTTGCCGGTTACATTGTCGATCAAAAAATTGATGGTGGTAGAAACGTTATAAGTAATAATACCTGCAACATCGGAGGAACCACCGGTAAAATCAACGGTTTTGACATTGTGAGAGTCGGTCATTAGCTTGAGTTGATAAGAACCTGCATCCAGCTCGTAACCCTTGTTGCCGTTGTTGTTGAGATCGTATGCATCATAACAAGCAAGATCTTCTACATCAACGGTGATGGTGAGGGTTTGCTTCTCACCGGGGTTCATTACACTTGTTTTGGCAAAAGCAACCAAATTAACATGTGCCTTTTCAATTTCACCTTCTCTATATTCGGGGGTGAGATAAACTTCTACCACATCCTGTCCCGCAACGTCACCGACGTTGGAAACAGACACCGTAATGACGATCTCGCTTTCGCGATTGATTTCGGAACCTTCGGGAAGAGAAAGCGATTCTACCGTCCATTCGAAAGAGGTATAGGAAAGTCCAAAGCCGAACGGATATTGAACCACGCTCTCGTAACCGGTAACAGTAATGATGCTGTCGTTTTCGTCGAGGATCTCACGGGTGTAATCATTCCAAAGCCCCTCGGCATCGGCCGTCTCATACCACTTGTATCCCAGATAAACGCCTTCGATGTAATCAACGAATGCGGGGGCATCACGGCGCGTGCCGCCTGCATTGCTTCCGGCACCTGTGGGGTACATATCGGAAGCACCCGTATAGTGACCGATACCCTCTGCACTCGTGCGCTTAAAGTTGATGTTGCTTGCCATATCGTAAGCATAGGTATCAGTGAAACGACCGGAAGGAGAAACCTCACCGTAAAGGATGGAAGGAATCGCATTTGCGGCACGTGTACCCGTGGCGCCAACCACAAGGCATGCGTCAATGCCGGGAATGGTATCAACAAAATCAAGCTCCATCGTGTTGGTGGAGTTGATAATAACGATAACCTTCTCGTAGTTTTCGCCAACGTATTTGAGCATTGCTTCCTCTTCGGTGGAGATTTCAAGATAGTGTCGGCTTGTGTCGATTGCAGGACTTGCGTTGACCTTGTATTGCACTCTGGTCGGATCTTCGGTCTCACCTGCGTGACGGCCGATTACAACGAATGCCGTGTCAGAAAAACTCTTTGCACCCTCCAAAAGCGATGTGCTGTAATAGTTGGTATCATTGATTCTAGGCTCGGCAAGTCGATAAAACATATCGAAGTTGGTGTCGATAGAACCAATGTCGCCAAAAGGAGCAGCAAAGTTATGATACATAGAAATGAGCTCTGCGTTGTAAGAGACTCCGTATTGATCCAATGCCTTTAAAAAATCAATATTTTCGGCAAGATTGTTGTTCTCGGGCAAAACCTGGCCCGAGCCGGAACCGCCGTATACCCAGTCGATAGCGGCATGACCAAATACGTTAACGTCAGATGCGTCGTCGAGACTCAAGGGTAGAACTCCGTTGTTCTTGACCAGGACACTTCCCTCTTTGACGATCTGTTCGGAAAGCTCCTGACCGCCCTTTCTCGCCTCATTGATCGTGTTGTTGTCCACAGGAAACGGATGGAAGTTGAGCACTTCCTCAAAAAACGATTGAAGACCCGTAATGTTGGATGCCATTTGGGGTTCAAACACAATGACGTTTCCAATGACGAGGGCCGTGATCAAAACAAAAATCACGACAAGTTGTACGATTTGAGCAATTTTCATAAATACCTCCCTGTTTAACCATTTGGGTTATTGTGAAGCGTTTTGCGCTTCTTTGCCATAATTACACCATTTTTTGAATGGTTTTGGTGTAAAAACTGCACAAAACATCCATTTTTAAGCACAAATGGTATGTATAATATATTGTACCATACTTTTTGCTTGATTGCAAGCAAAATATTGCAAAAATTGCAAGAACAAAAAATGTCGAACGAAAAGCGCAAAAAGAAGAAAAGATTTTTCAAAAAAGACTTGACAAAGGAGAGCAGGTGTGCTATAATAAGCAATGCGAACCGAAAGGGCGCAAGTCTCTTGGTGTTACCTGCCGGTGTGGCGGAACAGGCAGACGCCCGGGACTTAAAATCCCGTGATGCGAGAGCATCGTACCGGTTCGATCCCGGTCACCGGCACCAAGGGACCAAAATAATATCGCGGAGTAGAGCAGTCCGGTAGCTCGTCGGGCTCATAACCCGGAGGTCATGTGGTTCAAATCCCATCTCCGCAACCAACGCGAAGGCACCCAAGCGGGTGCCTTTTTGCGTTGGTTGCGAAAGACGAGACTTGCGACGCGTGGATTCGGGTTATGAGCCCGAAGGGCGAATAACTCGGAGGTAGAGAGAAAAACGCAAAAGCGTTTGGCGAACGGCCGAGCGGCAATGAATGACAGTCCGGTGGACTGTCAGAACCGCGAGGTGACCGAGCCGCAGCGAGACCATGTGGTGGGGATCCCATCTCCGCAACCAAATAAGGAACAGTAGATTGATACAATCGTATCGACCTACTGTTTTCTTTTTATCGTTAAAAATTGACCGAAAGTCCTTGATTTACAAGGGCTTGTTTGTTTTCTTGGTGCATTTAGGCATTTGTGGTGCCTATATCTTGTGCCTCGGATGCCCCCAAATGCAGAAAAGCACTACTCCCCGTCAAGGTGTAGTGCCTTCCTATCGTTAAAAGATTGGTATTCGTTAGATTACAAGAGCTACGGCTATATCACAAATTTCCCTCTGTACGATCCGATACCGCCGATATCGTGAACCTCCCGATATCCCTTGCCTTTCAGATAAGCCGCCGCGCGTGCGCTTCGTCCTCCGCTGAGGCAATGGACGTACAGAGGGACATTTTTATCTTTTATAATAGAATCCACTTTGTCGATCTCGTCAAGCGGAAGATTTCGGCTTCCCTCAATATGTCCGCTTGCGTATTCCTCTCTCGTTCTGACGTCGAGAAGAATTGCGTTTTTACTTTCACGGAAGTTTCGGATCCCCTCGTTTATGTCTTTACGGGCAAATATATTGAAAATACTCATTTTGTATCCTCCTTGTGCTTTGATTACGGCTTTATTGTAACACGAAAGCA
The DNA here is from genome assembly GCA_015065205.1 of Oscillospiraceae bacterium. GTDB lineage: Bacteria > Bacillota > Clostridia > Oscillospirales > CAG-272 > UMGS1865. The sequence goes on along the minus strand of SVQS01000019.1, from coordinate 135 downwards.
GAGTCCTGTCCGTGACTTTTGTCACAAGCTGCTTTGTGTTGATATGTGGCACAAAATATGATATAATATTCTTGTAATACGCTTGAGTGACAAAAGTCACAGCGGACACGAAAAAGGTATGGTAAAATATACTCA
>SVQS01000184.1 GCA_015065205.1 Oscillospiraceae bacterium | reverse complement strand
TCGCTTCTGCCCATAATAAAGTAGGCAGTCACCGCCTTTTTGCCGTCGGCACTCTTACCAATGATAATTCCTCTGCCGTGATAAGCGAGGGAGTTCAGCTCATCTGCAATGTTTACGATTTTCATACCATTATTCTCCTTTCAGATAAACGCGGTTATCCTTTACCGTTATGCGATCCTCGCAGAACAGCTTGACTGCGGCGGGCAGAATTTTCCACTCCGCTTCTTCCATAATTCTTTTTTGCAATGCTTCGGGGGTGTCGTCGTCCTTGACCTCTACCGCCTTTTGGAGCACGATAGGACCTGCATCACACTCGGGGGTAACGATATGAACCGTCGCACCCGAAACCTTAACGCCCTTTTCAAGTGCCGCCTCGTGCACGTGCAAACCATAAAAGCCTTTTCCGCAAAAGGACGGAATGAGCGCGGGATGAACGTTTAAAATACGGTTTGGGAAAGCGTTATAGACCTGCTCGTCGATGATGGTCAAAAAGCCCGCCAAAACAACAAGGTCTGCCTCTGCCGCTACAAGTGCATCGGTGAGCGCTTTGGAATAAGCAGCAATGCTTTCATATTCTTTTCTTGCAAGAACCTGCGAAGCAATGCCGTGATTTTTGGCTCGCTCTAGCGCGTAAACGTCAGGCTTGGATGCAATAACGAGGGTGATGCGTCCGCATCCGAGCTCGCCTCGCTCCTGTGCGTCAATCAGTGCTTGCAAATTCGTGCCGCCGCCCGAAACGAGCACGGCTATTTTTTTGATTTTTTCTTTCATTACAGCAGTACCACCCCGTCGTCGCCCTTGACGATTTCGCCAATGACGTAAGCATCTTCACCGTGTGCCTTGAGAATTTCAAGAGCAGTCTCTACCTCGTCCTTGGGAACCACCACGCTCATACCAACGCCCATGTTGTAGGTGTTATACATATCTCTCTCGGGAATATTGCCCGTTTTTGCAATGAGGTCGAAGATGGGAAGCACCTTGACTGCGCTTTTTTCAATCTTTGCTGTAAGTCCCTTGGGAATAGAGCGCGGGATATTCTCATAAAATCCGCCGCCCGTAATGTGGCTGATGCCCTTAACGTTGACCTTTTCGAGAAGAGCAAGAATGCTCTTGACGTAGATACGGGTAGGTGTGAGAAGCGTTTCGGCAATGGTCTTGCCGCCAAGTGCCTCGCAAGACTCGTAAAGTGTGGGGTTGTTGTTATCAATATCGAACACCTTGCGCACCAAGGAGAACCCGTTGGAATGCACGCCGCTGGATGCGAGCGCAATAACAACATCTCCTTCACGCATTTTGGTGTTGTCGAGGATCTTCTTTTTATCAACGATGCCTACGGCAAAGCCGGCAAGGTCATAATCCTCGAGGGGCATCAATCCGGGGTGCTCTGCGGTCTCGCCGCCGATGAGTGCCGCACCCGACTGTACACAGCCCTCGGCAACACCGCCGACGATAGCAGCTATCTTTTCGGGATAGTTCTTGCCACAGGCAATATAGTCGAGGAAGAACAAAGGACGTGCACCGCAACAAATAATGTCGTTGACGCACATAGCAACGGCATCAATGCCGATGGTGTCGTGCTTATCAAGCAGAATTGCCATCTTGACCTTGGTTCCGCAACCGTCGGTGCCGGAAACAAGAACAGGCTCCTCGATGCCTAAAAGATTGAGACCAAAGCAACCGCCAAAGCCGCCAACGTCATCAAGACATCCCTCATTTTTGGTGCGAGCGATGTGCTTTTTCATCAATTCGACCGCTTTGTAGCCTGCGGTAATATCCACGCCCGCTGCGGCGTAGCTTTCGGATTTTGAGTTGTTATGCATATCGTTTATTCCTTTCCGTTCCAACAATAGGTGCAAAGCTTGCAGGGTTCGATTCCAATCGCCTTAATAACGCCATCGAGCGTTTGGAACTCCACGGAATCGAAGTGGAGCTTTTCACAAATGGATGCGCGCAGTTTTTTGCCGCGCTCGGTGCTCGAATCACTGTATTCCTCGAGATGGGCGAAGCCCTCTTCTCCCTCAAGCTCCATAACGATACGGCGAGCCAAAAGCTCCATCTCGTTCGTTGAGCGAGAGAAGTTGAGGTATTTGCAGCTGTACATGATAGGGGGACAAGCAGAACGCATATGAATGGCACGCGCGCCGTTTTGAGAGAGGAAGTCAACCGTCTCTTTGAGCTGTGTACCGCGCACGATGGAGTCGTCGACGAACAAGAGGTTTTTATCCTTGATGAGCTCGTGCACGGGGATCTGCTTCATTTTTGCCACCTTTTTGCGGTCGGTTTGGCTGTTGGGCATAAAGCTGCGCGACCAGGTAGGCGTATATTTGATATAGGGACGAGCAAACGGAATGTTACTCTCATTTGCATAACCGATAGCGTGAGGTGTACCCGAATCCGGAACACCGCAAACATAATCGATGCCCTCGTTATTGCCGAGGAATGCGTCGTTCTCTGCCATAATGCGACCGTTGCGGTAACGCATCACCTCAACGTTGACACCCTCGTACGTAGCGGTGGGAAATCCGTAGTAGGACCACAAAAATGCACAAATACGCATTTCCTTACGTGCGGGAGAGAGCTGTTTGATACTATCGGCAGAGATTTCCACAATTTCACCGGGACCGAGCTCACGTTCGTCGTCATATCCGAGCTTTTGATAAGCAAAAGACTCAAAGGTAACACAGTATCCGTCCTCTCCTTTTCCGACCAAAAGCGGAATACGCCCCATTCGGTCGCGTGCGGCAATGAGCGTGCCGCCATCGCGCAGAATCAGGATGGATGCCGATCCCTCAATAACCTCTTGTGCAAAGAGGATTCCCTCGCCAAAGGTCTTTTTTTGGTCGATGAGTGCGGCTACCAGCTCGGTGGAGTTGACCTTGCCGCCCGTCATCGCATTAAAATGTCCGCCACTCTCCAAAAGATACTTCTTGGTAAGCTCCTCGGCATTATTGATAACACCGATCACGCAAATGGCATATTTGCCAAGATTGGAACATATCAAAAGCGGTTGCGGGTCGCTATCACTGATGCAACCGATAGCCGCAGTTCCCTGCATTTCGTCAAAAACGTGCTCAAAGCGCGTACGGAAAGGAGAATTGGAAATATTATGAATCTCTCTCTGCAATCCAATCTCGCTATCATAAGCCGCCATACCTGCGCGCTTGGTTCCCAGGTGTGAGTGGTAATCTGTACCGAAAAATACGTCAGAAATCGCATCAGCGCGACTGACCGCGCCAAAAAATCCGCCCATTTGCTTGTCTCCTTGTTTTGATGGTTGGTAATTAT
>SVQS01000183.1 GCA_015065205.1 Oscillospiraceae bacterium | reverse complement strand
ACCGACTGTACCCGCGCCGGCGGTATGCCCGATGGCGAATATGATCTGGGTGGACAACCCATCTTCCTCAAGGGAATCGAGTGCCGCCTTGCAGATGGCACGATCGCAGGCAGCGTTCTCAAGCTGAACAACGCAGTCAAGAACGTGCTTGACCACACAAATCTCCCCGTAAACGAGGTATTTAAGATGGCATCCCTCAACCCCGCAACCGCCATTCATTGCGCCGACCGCATCGGCTCTCTTGAATCTGGCAAGGATGCCGACATCATTATTGCTGACGAAAATATCAACATCGTAAGAACCATAAAGAAAGGAAGAACCATTTATGAAGCTTAAAATGAATGCTCCGCTCGATCCCGGCTTTATGCCCATGGCTGTCGTTTATCGCGAATTTGAAGCAGCAGTTGCCAAAGAGGGTGGCCAAAAGCTGACCATCGGCCTTGAAAGAAACGACGGACTCACCTCCACCTACACCGTTGAGGTGTTTAAGGATGGCACCGGTCACGATGAAGAAAACCACGAATTTGTTGAGCGTCTTGTAAAGACTCTGCTTTGGACTCGCGGCGGTTATAAGATCATCATTGCCGGCTCCAAGGTCATTGCCGATAAGATCAAGGCTGACTACTCGGTTGGCGGCTACCGCGATTTCGACCGCGACTTTATGTCCGGCGTTTATGAAGCTCCCTTTGAGGTTATTCACGTTCCTTTCGATAAGGCTCCCGTAAACAAGGAATCTGCCGCTCCCGTTGGCCGTCACCTCGATGGCTGCCGCATCGGTTTTGACGCAGGCGGCAGCGACCGCAAGGTCTCCTCTGTTGTAGAGGGTGAAGCTACCTACTCCGAGGAAGTCGTATGGTTCCCCAAGCTCCAAAACGACCCCTCTTACCACTATGCGGGCATTATGGACGCAATGAAGACTGCAGCCTCTAAGATGCCTCGCGTTGACGCGATCGGTGTTTCTACCGCAGGCGTTGTTATCGGCAACCGCATCATGACCTCTTCCCTCTTCCTCAAGGTAAAGAACGAGAACCCCGAGGCGTTTGAAAAGGTCGTTAAGAATATTTACACCGACATTGCAAAAGAGCTTGGCAACATTCCGATTGAGGTTGCAAACGACGGTGACGTTACCGCTCTTGCAGGTGCTATGGACCTTGGCGACAACAACGTTCTTGGCGTTGCAATGGGTACCAGTGAAGCCGGCGGCTACGTTGACGGCAACGGTAACATTACCGGTTGGCTCAACGAGCTCGCATTCGTTCCCGCAGACTACAACAAGGATGCTATGGTTGACGAATGGTCGGGCGACTACGGCTGTGGCGTTAAGTACTTCTCTCAAGATTCCGTCATCAAGCTTGCTCCCGCTGCAGGCATCGAGCTTGACGAGAACGCTTCTCCCGCTGAAAAACTGAAGGCAGTTCAAAAGCTGATGGCAGAGGGCGACGAAAGAGCCGCAAAGATCTATGAGACCATTGGCGTTTACTTCGGCTATGCCGTTGCTTACTACGCACTGTTCTATGATATCAAGCACGTCCTTTTGATGGGACGCGTATCCTCCGGTGAGGGCGGAAACATCCTCTTCCAAAACGCGCAAAAGGTTCTCGCACTCGAGTTCCCCGAGCTGGCAGAAAAGATCACCATCCACCTGCCCGACGAAAGCAGCCGCCGCGTTGGTCAATCCATCGCAGCAGCAAGTCTGCCCAATATAGGCTAATTCAAATAACATAGAAAAGGCACCCACGTGGGTGCCTTTTCTATATTGGAACAATACTTTTTTAATTTGAAAACAAATCCCCTTTCAAACTCCCAAAATCATAGAAAGATACAGGATAAGGAGAGAAAGTCCGATGGTAGTCAGTGGCAAAAGCTGCACGAGAAACGAAGTTCCATAGCGTTCTTTTTTGCGTTGTGCCACGGACAATGCAATTCCCAAGATCGCAAAGATCGGTGTTAACACCATAATCACTGCCGAAAGAAAAAAAATTACCTCTCCGACAGAATCAATATGAAAACGATCCATAGCAACTATCAATAAAACACCAAAGATAGCCCATTGGATAGATACGGGGATATACAAAACCGACAGGAGAATATTGCTTAGCAAGCATAAGAATTTTTTCATTTGGCTATTCCTCTGTTTCTTGATTTCATAACAGTACAGCTTCAAGCTTTTCGCCAATCTCTGGAATATCCTCGGTGATCGTTTGGTGTACGATATTCAGCTCCACTTCGCCGTATTCGTGAACGATTCTGTTGCGCATGCCTTTGATGGCTTGCCAAGGAATATCCCTGTGTACTTCCTTAAACTCCCCTGTTAGTTTCATCGAGTTCTCGGAAATTTGTATCAATCGAAAAAGAACGGAATCGCAAAGAATTTCATTATTTTCCAATTGTGCGAGTGTGATTCCCTTAGTGTTTTCAAGAATAAAGTGAATGTCCTTAAGCATTTTTTTGAGATAATACACATCGTTTTTGACGTTATCCATAAATCTTTATCCCGTCCTTTAAAATTTCGTTTGCCAAGCCAAAATTCTCGGCTATCTGTCGTTGATCAAGTACATCCACTTTCTTTTTCAGACCTTCGCGAAGCTCTTCAACAAGACCAAAAAAGCGAATACCCGTTACTGATGTGCTGACAAACAAATCAACGTCACTTGTGTCTGTTGCTTTACCCTTTGCATACGAGCCAAACAAGTAACAATACTCAACCGGATAACGCGAAAAAACATCCGCACACACCGTTCGAATGGTATCAAGGGAAAGGACTCCCGTTTCTTCCTCAATATTCGCGCGTGCTTGTAATTTAGCAACCATATATTGGTATTTAATACTCGATTCCTTTGCGGCGTCGTTTTCATAATTGGAATACGTGCGCAAAGGAACACCCACAAAATCTGCAGCTTCTTTTTGTGTCAGTCTTTGATTTTTTCTAAGTTCACGCAATGTCATAAAAATCACCTCATCCTTATTATATCACCAATTTCCCCATTTTGCAATAGTTTTATGCAATTTTTGCATATTTTTATTTTTTAATATGTGCAAAAACAGCATATATAAACAATAAAAACATGCAATATTTGCATATTTCAAGAACAAAAGGCACCCACATGGGTGCCTTTTTGCATATCCTGTAAATTGAATTTTTAAAACATAGGAATAAACATCAAAATAAGCGCCAGGCCTATGGTTGCCAAGGGAAAAAACTGTACCCGAAACGAGGCAGCGTGCTGTTCTTTTTTGCGTTTGATGGCAGATAAAACGATAGCCAAAATGCAAAAGAAGGGTGTGAGCACCATCAATGC
>SVQS01000182.1 GCA_015065205.1 Oscillospiraceae bacterium | reverse complement strand
CGACCCCCCCGTTATGATCCTCGATGAGGCAACGTCCTCTATCGACACACGTACCGAGGCTATTGTGCAAAAGGGAATGGATGCTTTGATGAAGGGTAGAACAGTGTTCGTTATCGCACATCGCCTCTCTACCGTTCGCAATTCCGACGTCATTATGGTGCTTGACCACGGTCGCATCATCGAGCGAGGAAACCACGAAAAGCTGATTGCTGAAAAGGGACAGTACTATCAGCTTTACAAAGGTGTGTTCGAATTGGAATAAGAAAAGGGAAGTGACGGTATGAAAAATTCTATCGTTTCAAGTTCTAAACTCCGTCGCATGGCGGCTTTGGCGGTCAAAGCACTAAAGAATAAGCGATCCACGCTCGCAACTGCCGAATCCTGCACGGGTGGATTGATTGCCAAAAGTGTGACCGATATTGCAGGGAGCTCTGCCGTTCTTGCGGGCGGAATGGTGACCTATACCAATCGCATCAAAATCGACGTTTTGGGCGTTGATGAAAATATCATCAAGGAACACTCCGAGGTCAGCTACGCTTGCGCAGAGGCTATGGCAAAGAGAGCCAAAGAAGTGTTTGGCACCGACTATGCGCTCTCGGCAACGGGATATGCAGGACCCGGTGGCGGAACAGAAAAAGATCCCACGGGTACCGTTTATATCGGTATCGCAACGCCTACAGGCGTGCGCAGCGAACGCATCTGCATAGAAAATGCAACACGAGCACAGGTGCGAAATACAGTAGCGCATTATGCACTCAAAATGCTATTAGATGAAATTCGATAAAAAAAGAATGCGGAAGCTACGGCTTCCGCATTCTTTTTTATCTAACCGTCAGCCTGTCATCCTGAGCGGAGAAAAACGCTTGCGTTTTGCGTAGTCGAAGTTCTGCGGGTTGAGCGCGAGCGAACAAGCAGAACCGAGGAGCGTGAGCGACGATGGGATCTCCGAACGAGTTTGAGTAGCTTTTGAATCGATGTAACATTCCGTTGACAAGCCACCAAGATTTGTAACGAGATCCCTGCGGCGCTTTTGCGCCTTGCTTTCACCTCGTTCTTCACTCGGTGAAAGTTCGACTTCGCTCAGGATGACATACAGTGGTTTTGCTTTGCGATATTCGGTTATTATGCGACTAATGGTGAAAATAATTAACCGTTAGTTAAATATTTGTTGCCCACGCTTCGCTTGCAAATCAAGCAAGGGTATGCTATAATATAAGCAGAAACAGGCCTGTTTACTTTACTCAAAAGGAGATTTTTATGGAACTGAATATCGGAATGAATATTAAACGCTTGCGTCTTGCAAAAGGACTCACACAAGAGCAGCTTGCAGAACTTTTAACTATCTCGACGGCAGCGGTAAGTAAATGGGAAGCAAAAAACACATACCCTGACATTACAATGTTGTTTCCGCTTGCGGAAATATTCGGTGTTACTGTTGACGAGCTTTTGGGCTACGATGAAGCCAAAGCAAAGGCTGATGTAGATAAGATCATTGCAGAATATCAGCGATTAGGTGTTGATGGACGGTTTGCAGAAAGAACCAAATTGATTGTGGGTGCTAGGAAGAAATACCCTCACGATTATCGCATTATGACCAAGTATATGTGGGATAAGGTCGGCGGAGAAGCAGGGAATAATGCTGAAATTCTGCTAAAAAATAAGGATGAGCTGACACAAATATGCGATTGCATTTTGGAAGGATGTACGCAAGATAATTTACGAGCAGAAGCCATCAATATGAAAGCAAAATTGCTCCACGCTGCAGGGGATACACAGGCGGCACTTGACGTTCTATCAAAGCTACCTGCGTGGCACGCCCCGATGGTTAAGGAACAACTTTTTGCCAAGGATACAGACGAATACCGCTATTGGAACAAAAAGAATTGCTATGGTTTGATGGATGTAATGTCTATCAAGCTTGCTCGCATTATCCGTTTTGATCCCACCCTTTCCATAGACGAAAAAATCAAGCATATTGAATCAATGGCAGAAGAATTTGCCGAAATGGGCTCAAAGCAGAATCTTGAGTTTTTCTGCATAGGAGAACAAGCGATCTACGCGGTTTTGGCAGAGATGCTAACGATGGAAAATGCTCCTATTGATGATGTGATTCGTATCAGAGAAAAACAATTTGTTGCAATGGAAAGAATGATGAAACTTGCCGAAAATGACAGCGTTCTCAAAGAACAAATTCAGTCCACCTATAAAACGAACGACATAGTTGCATGGCAAAAGAAGCGTCTCTTAAACTCGCCACTCCCTCAATTTGCAAGGTTGAGAGAAGATCCAAAGTATATGGAAATGCTCAATAGATGGGGAAGATAAAAATCAAATGCAACAAAAGCGGGCGACCGATGGTCGCCCCTACAATCAATATTAACTTTTATTGTAGGTGCGATTCACGAATCGCCCGTTTTTGATTTTACACAACTCTCTTAGCGGATAGGGTTAGTGGTCCCTAGCCGCTTGCGGCAGCAAAAGCGAGGTCTTGTACCTCGCGCCACCCGTCTATATGTGGACTAACAGCTCTATTTCGTGATTTCCCGTTAGAGAGTTCTTGAAAGGGGTGTGGGGAAAACTTTTCGCAAGAAGTTTTCCCCACAAACGCGTCCTATTCTTACTTCACAAACTCATTGTAAATAGCGGTGAGTGCCTTTTCGAGGTCGTGTTCTTCAACACCGATAATGATGTTCAACTCGCTCGAGCCTTGGTCGATCATACGGATGTTGATACCTGCATTGGAGATGGCAGAGAACACGCGCGCTGCGGTACCTTTTGCCTTTACCATACCGCGGCCTACAACGGCAAGAAGTGCGAGTCCGTCCTCAATCACAACGCTATCAGGTCTGACGCGTTTGTTGATAGAGGAGAGAATACGTTCTCTCTTGAACTCATCCTTGATGCAAGCAGATGAGAGGATCACGCTCATCGTGTCAACGCCTGAGGGCAGATGTTCAAAGGAGATGTCGTTGTCCTCAAGAACGTCCAGCACGCGGCGACCGAAACCGATTTCGGCGTTCATCATATCCTTTTCGATGTGGATGACCGAAAATCCGCGTTTGCCCGCAACACCGGTGATGATGTGCTCGCTGTCGTATTCCGAGGTAGCGGAAACGATCATTGTGCCGGGGGCAGAGGGCTCGTTCGTGTTACGGATGTTGATCGGAATGCCCGCGTAACGAACAGGGAAGATCGCGTCCTCGTGCAAAACAGATGCACCCATATAAGAAAGTTCGCGCAATTCGCGATAGGTGATGGTCTTAATGGGCAGAGGATCGTTGACGGTGCGGGGGTCTGCCATCAGGCAACC
>SVQS01000181.1 GCA_015065205.1 Oscillospiraceae bacterium | reverse complement strand
CCTTCATTTTTCTTCCCTTCTTTCAAAAGTAGAACTTATTGCACCTATTATACCACGCTTTGTATGGAATTGCAAGCAAAAACCGATTTTTTTACAAAAAAGCAGTGCCACAGACGTGACACTGCAAAAAATTATGTTTTTTTATCAAGCTTGCGTAAAAGCGTTGCGATGGGAAGAATGAGTATTCCAAGCACGAAATTTCCAATTGCGGGTATAATATTAAAAGTCAAACCGGAGATGAGTGTTAGCCCTATCCGATTCCAAGGAATACCGGCAAACAGCACGTATGCAGGAATGTAAAATACGTCAAACAGCAATGTATGTAGAGCCGAGAGAAGCATATAAACGATGGGAGCTATACGTCTTGGCATATTTTGCGGAAGGAGCATTGTGACACCCCAAAGAATGAACCAAATATAGGATTCGGGCAGCCATCCAAAGAGATTAAACCCTTCCCAAAGTCCGTTTGCAAACACGTAGCAGTAGATAGGAAAGAGAGCTTTTACCCGGTACGTCAATGTAAAAGCAACAACAAACGTTCCCAAAAGATGCATGTTTGGTAAGCCCTCCATTACCACTTTTGAAACAAACATAATTGCTCCGAGCATTGCAAAAATGGCAATTTCGCGCGTCTTTAATTTCATTACTTTTCCACCTTAAAGGAATAGGTTGCACCCTCTACAATTTCGGTAGCGTCAACACCAGTCATAGCATATTCACCGTTGATGTAGAATGCCCAATATGTTTTGTCGGTGTCATAATCGGCAGTAATGCCATTAACTTTTTTTACGTACAAGCCGTATGCACCGTTCTCTCCTTCAATCAGCCCTTCCGCTAACAGAGCATCACCAACGGTGGTCTTATCTGTGGAGATCGAAAAAGAGGTTTCTTTGCCGTCTTTATCAACCACGATAAAGGTAAAGTTCTTTTTGGGAGCAGGTGTTTCTGTCTCTTGCGTCGAGGAGGTAGATTCCTCTTCTTTAGGCAAAAGGTTTTTAAATATGTCGTTACAAGCCGTTGCTGTAAGTGCTGTAGCCGCAATTAGCACCAAGCAAAGGAAGCACGACAACAGTTTTTTAAGATGTGTCATTTTCATTGCTTTTTTCTCCTTTAATAATTTGTTTGTTTTTACTCCGAACCGGCGCCCGCAGTTCATTTAGGAGTCTTTTGTATGATGCCGGGTATTTCGACTTGACACAACGCTGTTCAGCCTTCTCGGATTTCTCCAATGGCTCTTTCCCAAAATGCGGCTTTCGGTAAGAATAGTGTACAAAATGTGCCTCACGGCGACGGGCTCGTACAGGACTTTCACCTGTTTCCCCGAAGCATCAACACAATTATAGCATCTTTAAAGTAAAAAAACAAGATTTTCGAAAACATTTTTCCTTAAACACCAAACCTTTTTGAAAATTTTGACACTATATATATGAACGCATAAGCGCTTTTGCCAAAAATAATGACTCAAAATTCAACTAATGGTATGTTGACACCTCTCTGCTTTTTTGATATAATGGTCTTGTCGGAAAATATGGGAAGTACAACCGTATTTTCAAGATAAAAACAAAGAAAGGAGGCGGGTTATGTTCTGTTCTAACAAAATCGGATATTTTTCTTTCGCCTCAAGGGTATCTTACTCCCACTAACAGGTAGGAAAACTCCTTGCTTAGCAAAAGGAAAATCTCCAAAAAATTCGGGAGCGTTTGTCTCCTTGCAAACGCTCCCACCACTAAAAGGAGATGTCAATGCTGAACACGGAAGAATTTGGCCGCAGGCTTGCTACCTTGCGGCAACAATCGGGCAAAAAGCAACGCGAGGTTGCCGATGAACTCGGCGTTACACCACAGGCAGTGTCAAAATGGGAGCGAGGACTCTCCTGCCCCGACATTTTGATGCTGGATGAGCTTTCTTCATCACTTGGTGTATCTATCGCGGCGCTGTTTGAGAAAAATGAAGCCCGATGAGGATCGAGTCTTATGTTTGTGCACGCCAACCATAAGACTCTTTTTCTATAATTGGTTGAGAGTGATACAACTAACGCGTTATTGACTCTTAGCCTTTCCCCTGTTATAATAAAGACAAGAAAATCATTTTAGGAGGATGTATGAACAACTACAAAAACTTTATCACTTATTTCAAACGCTCCGACAGCATCGCTTCCACAGGCTTGGGACTTTTAGCGACAGGCGGCATTCTGCTCCTGTTGGGATGGTGGTTCTTTTGGCTGCTTTTCTACATTGCCGTTGTAATGATCCCCATCGGATTGGTAATTTACATCTACGGAACCTCCGGCAGCGCCGATGAGAACAGTTTGAATAAAATCATCAAAGAAAACTACGATGCCATCACATTTAGTGATATTAAGGAAATGCCCGAATATCGCAGACGTATGTTGAAAAAAGCCACCGAAGAAGCCTTGGGCGGATATGTTTTCGGTGACAACGTATTGATGAAAAGAGCAAAATCAAGTGCCATTGTTTCCACTGAATATGTGTGTGCAAAGATGCTGATTCTTGAGGATGCACTCCTCATTCGTTCCCGCTCTTTCTCCTTTATAGCCGATGAAAGACATGAAAGTGAGTTAGAGATTCCCCTCTCTTCCATTGAAAAAATTGAAATTGAAAGAGAAAGTCAAACTTATCAAGTTGGAAAAAAGGAGCTCGTTGTAAAAACTTGTTTCATTGTTATTTCACACGAAGGCTCACAAACACGCCTGCCGCGCAAGGACGATATTTATGCCGACGAGTTGATCCTTACACTTAACCGTCTACTTAAAAAGGCATAACAAAAAGCCACTGTATCAAGTATACAGTGGCTTTTTAAACATCAATAAAACGTTGCTACTTCCTGTGCGGGCGGTACTGCAAATTCTGTTTTGGTAACGTAAAGAACGGGACCGGGACCGCGGTAGAGTTTGTGCTTTTCTATCTTAATTGTTCCCGTCAAAATTGCCCAATCGCGCGTTTTGAGACTTGTTTTCTCAGGGAAAATACATACCAATGGATTGAAAGCAATATCGTCCACGCAACAGGTCATTACGTGTCTGCCGGCAAGAACACTCTTGTCGCCCATCGATGCATCAGCGGCTACAATTCCCTTAAAACGGATGGTTTTGCCGTTATATTTTTCCATCTCTTCGGAAAGATCGCGATAGAAAAGTGCATAGAATTCATCCTCAATATTAACAACGTCGGCATTCAAATCAAACGGGAGCGGGTCTTCTATCTCGTCGTATTCCACGTGTCCGTCAGGATAATCATAGGTGATGGCTACGCGACGAGAAATGCCGCGAATGACCTTGTGAATCTCTTCTTTATCGATATTGGCAGGCGTG
>SVQS01000180.1 GCA_015065205.1 Oscillospiraceae bacterium | reverse complement strand
GGAGAGAATATGCACGAAAATCACAGACAAAGAATGATGGACCGATGCCAAAAGACAGGGTTCGACTCTTTCGCAGACCACGAGATTTTGGAAATGCTGCTCTACTATTCCAAGCCGAGGTGTGATACCAATGAAACGGCACATCTTTTGTTGGAGCAGTTTGGCCGTATTGACGGTGTGTTTGAAGCAACCCCGGAGGAGCTGATGCAAATTGACGGCATCGGTCAAAGCAGTGCCGTGTTGATGCAACTTATTCGCGAGTCGGCACGACGCTATACGAAAGCGGTTATGCAAAACCGCAAACGCTTTATGCACATTCGTGAAGTGGCAGAGTTTGCAAATTCCTGTTTTGTGGGATCTACCACTGAACAACTCTATCTTTTCCTATTCAATAACGGGATGGAAATGATCGATTCCGTTCTTCTTACAACAGGAACTATCAACAGTGCCGAAATGCCGGCGCGCTTGATGCTTGAGAAAGCAATTCACAAAAGGGCTTCGTGTGCCGTTCTCGCACACAACCATCCGCACGGAATAGCGGTACCGTCCGATAGCGACATTCAACTCACTTATCACGCCGCAGAGGTTTTGGGGCTTATCAATATTCCACTGCTGGAGCATTTGGTGTTTGCCGAAAACCGCTATGCTTGCATTATGAAGTCTCATTTTCGTTTGCAAGCCAACGCAGCTATTCCGGGTTTTTCAAAGCAAGTTTCCTTCCTTGTTAATATGGAAGAGTTTTTGAATATCGAAGACGACGAATGTGTTATTCCGGATCCTTTCGAAGAAGCCGACGCCAAAAAAGCACAAAAAAACCAAGATAACTAACAAAAAACTGCCAAAGCTTGTGCTTTTGGCAGTTTTTTGTGCTATTATCCCACAACCGCAGGCTTTTTCTTGTTTTTCATCTGTGTTTTAATATCAAATCCATATCGTGCCGAGGTTCCAAGCGAAGATTCGATTCGTAAAAGACGATTGTATTTTGCTACGCGCTCACTGCGGCAGGGAGCCCCGGTTTTGATCAATTGAGCACCAACGGCAACCGAGAGGTCGGCAAGCGTCGTGTCCTCAGTTTCGCCACTGCGGTGAGAGGGGATATATCCGTAGCCTGCATTCTTTGCGGCGGCAATCACGTGCAGGGTTTCGCTCAGAGAGCCGATCTGGTTGGGCTTAATCAGAATGGCATTTGCCGCACCGCGGCGGATTCCTTCGCAAAGGCGTTTTTCATTGGTAACAAATAGATCATCTCCCACCAAAAGGATTTGATTGCCTAAACGCTCGGTCAAGGTTACCCAGCCGTCAAAGTCACGCTGATCCAAACCGTCTTCCATCGAAAAAATAGGATATTTGAGAGCAAGTCGTTCCCAATATTCAATCAATTCTACCTTATTATATTGTTTTTGACGCTTGGGCATCCGATAGATGCCATCCTCGGTGTACCACTCACTTGCGGCACAGTCAAGGGCAATTTTGACGTGGTTGGTATCATAGCCGCTTTCCTCGATGGCACGGCAGATGAGCTCCAAGGCTTCTTCATCATCCTGAAGATTGGGTGCAAATCCACCCTCATCTCCTACGGTCGAGGCATATCCTTGCGAGCGCAAAAGCTTTCCAAGCGTGTGATAGATCTCGCATCCCATTCTCAGGCCTTCCGAAAAAGAGGGAGCACCTACGGGAGCGATCATAAATTCTTGAATTTCTACATTATTGGAAGCGTGTGCACCGCCGTTGAGAATGTTCATCATTGGAACGGGCAGACGCGTTTGTGTAGCTCCGCCAAGATATCGATATAGGGGCAGGTGATAAAAGTTTGCCGCCGCGCGCGCATTGGCTAAAGAGACAGCCAAAATGGCGTTGGCACCAAGGCGACTTTTGTTATCGGTTCCGTCAAGCTCACAAAGCAGGCGGTCAACCTCGCCTTGGTCAGAGGCATAAGAGCCTGCAAGGGCAGGGGAAATGATTTTGTTTACACCTAAGACAGCCTCGCTCACGCCTTTTCCGCCAAAGCGTTTGCGGTCGCCGTCGCGCAATTCACAAGCCTCATAAATTCCGGTGGAGGCTCCCGACGGAACACTTGCCACTCCAACAGTACCATCGCATAAGAGAACAGTTGCCTCAACGGTGGGATTTCCGCGAGAATCCAAAATTTCGCGGGCGGATGCGCGTACAATTTGCGGTTTGTTCATATTCATTTTCTTCCTTTCGCACAAAAATTGGTCGGTGCTACTATTTTTGACATCTGATAAGATGAATATGCAGAGCCGACGTGACAAGTGAAAAAAGCCCAAAAAATCTAAAAAATAAAATGGCACACCGATGCCGTGCGAGGAGGGTGTCATGAGATTGACACTTTCACATCAAGCCTATGCGGTGTGCACAAGGGGGAACCCGATGAGCGCTTGCCCATCGGCACCATATATTATACAACATTTTTTTGCATTTGTAAAGTATCAATAATGACGAAAAATTGGCAAAATTTTCGTGAAAACGCATATAGCATAAAATTTATGGCTAAAATAATAGCCCTTTTTTGTACATAAAATAGATAGACATTTATGTCGTACATCCAAAACTCGACAGAATGCACCAATGAATTTTTTGATATTATGTCGAAAATTTTAGAAAAAAGGGGATAGCACTTTACAAAAAGAGCATTTTGTGTTATAATCTGCGTAGCAATATTATTATAAGGAAAACACCATGAAGCTAACCTATCGTTCAACCATTCTTGCCTGCTATAACGGCTATATCACGCAGGCTATTTGTATAATTTAGCCCCTCTTTTATACCTGACCTTTCAGCGAGAGTTTTTGCTCTCTGTCACACAGGTGGGACTGCTTATCGCCGTCAATTTTGCCACGCAAATTCTTGTGGATGTTCTCGCATCCAACTTTGCTGACCGCCTCAATCTGCGAGCGATGGCAATTTTGGCGCATATCTTTGCCGCGGGCGGACTTGTCGGTCTTGCAGTCTTTCCCAAACTGTTGCCCCCATTGTTTGGACTGCTTTTGGCAGAAGCGATCCTCGGCCTTGGTGGCGGATTTACAGAAGTCATCATCAGCCCCTTGATGGAAGCTTGTCCAACAGAGGAAAAATCGGGCAATATGAGTTTGCTCCACTCCTTTTACTGTTGGGGGCAGGCGGGTGTCGTATTCCTTTCGGGCATCTATTTCTACTTTTTTGAAATCTCCACCTCGTGGTACTATCTGCCCATTATTTGGGCAATCATCCCGCTTGCGGGAGCGGTCGCTTTTGCTGTCGTGCCCATTTATAATCTTCCAACACAAAAGGGGGAAAAATCCCCTGTAGCAAGACTTTTCCGCACGCCTCTCTTTCTCGTATTCTTTTTGATGATGTACTGCGCGGGAGCGGGGG
>SVQS01000018.1 GCA_015065205.1 Oscillospiraceae bacterium | reverse complement strand
TTTTATCTTGCGATGCATAAAAAATTCCGCAACAAGGGATCATATGTTCTTCTGCACCTGAAAAATGGTTTTGGAATATGGAATGTAAAAAACGATAAGCAGATGCACTTAAACACCAATCGGAATCATCATTTGATAGATTGCAACCGTCAATTTTAAAAATCACTTTTCCATGCACGCAATCGTCATAAACTTGCATCTCGGGATTGTCACCTAAGAAGTGCAAATCTGTTGCGTATAGTTCCATTCTATCACTCCTTCCTCCGATTTATCTCACCATACTGCTGTAAAACATTTCTTGTAGGGGACGTCGCTCCCTACAAGGTTAGATTTTCTTTATAAAAAACAACACTTTTGCGTGTTAATTCTTCTCCAACAAATCGGGGCGCAATTTTTCGGTCAATTCTTTTGCTTGCTCGTCGCGCCAAGCGTCGATGTTTTTATGGTGCCCCGAAATAAGCACATCAGGCACTTTTACACCGTGAAATTCATAGGGGCGTGTGTATTGGGGATATTCGAGAAGTCCAGAAGAAATGCTTTCTTTTTCGTAGCACTCGGCATCAGACAGCACACCGTCACACAGACGGGCTACGCAATCTGTGAGGATGCAAGCGGGAATTTCGCCACCCGTCAGCACAAAATCGCCAATGGAAATTTCCTCGTCTACGATTTCATCAACAATGCGGCGGTCAACGCCCTCGTAGTGTCCGCACAAAAGGATGAGGTTATCATAGCCGCGCGCAAGCTCGGCGGCACGGGTTTGATTGAGGACTTTCCCTGTGGGGGAAAGGTAGATGACGCGTCTTTTTTGGGGTACAAAGCCTTCCTCGGCTTGCATACGCAAAATAGCGGTGTAGCAGTTGTAAATGGGGGGCGCCATCATCAGCATCCCCTTGCCGCCGCCATAGGGGGTATCGTCCACACGACGGTGCTTATCCTCGGAATAATCGCGGATGTTGTGCGTTTTTACGGTAATTGCACCGCTTTTTTGAGCGCGCCCGATAACGCTCTCTCCCAAAACGGTATCCACCAAATCGGGAAAAAGCGTCATAATGTCAAATCGCATATCAGTCCTCTCCTCCCTCGATCAGTCCGGGAATGGGACGAACATAGACGGCATCATCCGGATCAATGTGCGTGATAAATTCGGGAACGGCAGGAATATAAAACTCGCCCTTTTGGTTCTTGACAACGTAAAGATCGCGTGCATTGCTTGTATTGACATCGATAAGCTTGCCTAAGATAGCATCCGTGTCGGCGTGCTTGACGGGAAGGCCGATGAGATCAGCAATAAAAAAGCTCCCCTCCTCTACGGGCAAATCTTCTCGTGCGGCAAAGACCTCGGTGTTGCGGAGCGCATTTGCTGCTTCTTCACTCTCCACACCTTCAAGATCCATCAAAACGAATTGCTTGAAAACCGATGCGTGCAGAACGCGGCGGGGGGTGTATTCTTTATTTTTGCAAAACCAAATTGTATCAAGAGACGCTAAAATTTGCGGTGCATCGCACCAGCTCTCTAATTTTACGGTTCCGCGAAAGCCGTGGGTATTCACGATCTTGCCAGCGGGCAGATACTCGAGTTTCATAAAGAAGAACGTTTCCTTTCCTCATAATGCTTATAGTATATCACAAGACGTGCAAAAATGCAAGCAAAACGCGCGTTTTTCCTGCTTTTTTCTGTTATGAAAAGAAAAAAGTGGTGTAATTCTTAAAATATTTACAAATTCGGCCTTGCATATTGTATGAAAAGCGTATATAATAATTGAGATATTTTAATCAAACGGAGGACATATAAATGGATTGGACAATGATTTTGATGCTGGGCGGCCTTTTGCTGGTTATGTACTTTGTGATGATTCGCCCTCAGAGAAAGCAAGAAAAAGAGCAAAACGATATGCGCAACAACCTCGCTGTTGGCGATGAGATCACCACCATTGGCGGTATTATCGGCAAGATCGTTAGCATTAAAGAAGAGACCTGCGTGATCGAGACCTCTCACGAGCGTACCAAGATCCGCATTCTCAAAACCGCCGTCAGCCGCGTTGACGTAAAGGCTGAGGACGCTGAATAAGCAAATTTGCTCTCTTCAATCATAAAAACACTCCGTGCAGAATACGTTGTAACAAACGGTTTTGCACGGAGGTTTTTATTTTATGAAGAAGATGCCTAAAAAATACAAACGGCCGCGCGAGCAAAAAGGCGCTGCGTCTGATAGCTCTCAATTTTTAAAAAGTACTGTTGGAACGCTTTTGCTGACACTTGCGGTCGGCGGTGCGCTTTTATTGCTTTGCGCGCTGATACTCGTCTTCACTCCCGACCCCATCTCTCTTGCACTCCCCGCCGGCATAATATGTTCGGCTCTTACAGCCTTTATAGGGGGATATTTTGCTACACGTATCTATCATTTGCTCCCTCTCAGTGCAGGACTTATCAATGGGGTTTTGCTCACAGCACTTTCTCTGCTCTTTTCCCTGTTGTTTGCAAAGAATGCAGAATGTTATGCCACAGGATACTCGGCGACAGTATCGGCACTGCTCCACGCAAGTCTTGTCGGGCTCTCGATTGGCGGTGCATTCGTCGGTGCGCGCGAGCGGATGTCAAACAAGAAAAAACGAAAAAAAAGAAGATAAAAAACACGCTTATGCTATGCGTTTTTGCATAACATAAGCGTTTTTGCATATTATTTGACAACGGTGATGCGAATACCACCACTGGTGGTTCTCGCCCTGAACATACCGCCGTTACCATCCGCGGGCGTGTGCACACTACCGCTTGTAGAGTGGCAATCAAAGGTTTTGGCAGTCAGGATGCTGCCACGAATACCGCCGCTGGTATTTTCCAGATCAAAGGATGATGCATCACAACGTTCAAGTTCGATAGAACCGCTTGTATTATTGACTTTGCAGGATCCACTGCAAACAACGTCTACCAGATCAATTCCGCCCGATGTGTTCTTGATGGTAACGGATGTGGGCGTCGCGTTCTTGATTTCGATACTGCCGCTGCCGTTGGTAACCGTCAAATTTCCGTTTACACCACCGACGACGTGAATACTACCACTGGTGTTTCGAGCATTCAGATCCCCACCTACACTGCCGTTTACAGTGATGCTACCGCTTGTGTTTTTGAGATTGAGCGCTCCTGTAACACGAGAGGAGCAAGCAATAGAACCGCTTGTGTTTTGCAGACTTGCATTTGAAAAAGTGAAGCCTTCTTGTACCTTGATACTGCCTGAAGTAGAATGGATGCTGAGTGATTCGTAAGCTTGCGCGGGCAAGTATACAATAACACTCAAATTTTGAAAGCCGTTCAAAATACCGATATGCTCATACCACGCACGTGTGTCAATTTGCTTGATAGTAAGAACGCCCTCGGTCAAGTCAACGGTATGATAGAGTTTTTCCTTATCCATACACTCCACGCGCCACTCATCGCCTTCGATGGGACGAAGCTCTACGCGACTATCAAGAGTTGAGATGTTGATTTGTTTAGGCAATTTATCCATACCGTATGGATAAACCGAATCATTTACTATGTTCTTTTCAACGGGGTACTTTTGCAAAAGCACCCAGCCAAGTCCCACGAGAAGTGCGCCTACAATAAGACAAACAAGCGCTATAATCAATACTGTTTTCATTTCTTATCTCCTTCCAAAAAGCAATTTGAATGATCCTTTGAACATAGCTCCAATTCCCTTTGCACCAAGCTTTGTGAGGTGAAGCCCTGCCCACAGGCAGAAGATGCAAAGTGCCGCAAGCACCAATGCTGTACCGAGCACGAGCACTGCCGCGGCAATGCCCTCGCCTGTTAGGATGATGGGGGTTACAATCAGCAAAGCAAGAGCCGATGCGCCAAAGGAAACTACGAGTGACCACGGAAGCACAATAGCAAGCACACCGACAACAATGGCAAGCGTAAGCAAAACACTGAACGCCGTGATAAGCAACGGCAACCATACGGGAAAGCCGAGGATAAGCAACCATATCACAAGGTTGCTTTTCTTTTGTTTTTTCACTGCGGGTGCCTCGTAGACGGGATTTCTTGCACCTGCAAGAATTTGTGCTGCAATGCCATCAACGCTTCCCATCTTTGCAACCGCCGCATCGGGACTGTATCCGCTTTCGATGTAATCGTCTATCATTTCGCTGTAATATTCCAAAGTTTTTTCCACATCGCGCGGTGGCAATTGATTCAGTCGACCACGCAGCTGTGCGAGAAATTCTGCTTTTTTCATCTATTTTTCCCTCCTGTTACAAATTGGTAAATGTGCATCATTTCCTTCCATTCCTCGGTAAACATATTCAGTCGCGCCAAACCGAGAGGGGTGATGCGATAGTATTTGCGAAGTCTACCGTTGTGCTCAACCGAGCGTACTGTCAGTTGCCCTGCCTCCTCGAGTCGACGCAGGATAGGATAGAGTGTGGATTCTGAAATAGCAATATAGGGTTGAATCTCTTTGACGATTTGATAACCGTAGGAATCCTCGCGACGGATAGCCGCCAGAACACAGATATCCAATAGTCCTCTTTTGAGTTGAATGTCCATGAAATACCCCCTTTCACATAATACTATACCACGCATAGTATTGCTTGTCAAGTGCTTTTATGCAAAAATGACAGAATGTTCATATTTCGTACAATATAAAGACACAAATGTAGCGTATAATAAAAAGGTTAAGAATATTTTATTTTTAAAGACATTGCAGAAAGGAAGTGCGCGCGCGTGAAAAAGCTGCTCAAATACTTGAAGCCTTACACCAAGGAATGTATCATCAGCCCTTTGTTCAAGCTACTCGAAGCGTTTTTTGACCTTTTGGTGCCGCTGGTTGTCAAGACCATCATTGACGACGGTATTGCTAAGGGTAACAAAACGGTAATCGGCTCTTGCTTTGGCATTCTTGTCGCTTTTGCCGCTGTGGGACTGACCTGCTCGCTCATCGCCCAATATTTTGCCGCGCGTGCCGCCGTTGGGGTGAGCACCGATTTGCGCCGCGACCTCTTTTCTCACATTCAAAAGTTTTCTTATTCGCAAACCGACAGCGTGGGAACCTCTACACTCATCACGCGTCTGACGGGTGACATTAATCAAGTACAGTCTGCCGTCAACTTTACACTCCGTCTGCTTCTGCGCTCCCCCATCATCGTGCTGGGAGCCGCCGCTATGGCATTCGCTGTGGATGCAAAAGGTGCGTGGGTGTTTGCCGTTATCATTCCCCTTTTGGCGGTTATCATTTTCTCGATTATGCTCAAAACCACGCCCCTTTACAAAAAGGTGCAAAAGAATCTTGACAGCGTGACCGGTGTTGTTCGCGAAAATCTGTTGGGTGTTCGCGTGCTCCGTGCATTTCGCAAGGAAAACGACGAAATTGCTCGCTTCTCCGCTGCCAACGAGGAACACAACCGCGTGCAGAACTTTGCGGGGCGCATCTCTGCTTTGATGAATCCCCTTACGCTCGTTGTTGTCAACGCAGGTGTCATCGTCCTTTTGGCGTCGGGCGCAAAGTTCGTTGAAATTGGAAATATGTCACAGGGTGACGTTGTTGCCCTGACCAACTATATGGCGCAAATCCTCGTAGAGCTTGTCAAGTTTGCAATGACGGTATTCACCGTAAACAAGGCGCTCGCCTCTGCCGATCGCGTACAGGCAATTTTTGATACTCCCGTTGGAATGGAAACGCTTGACGATGTCAAAACTTACGGTAACGACAATGACGCGGTGCGGTTTGAAAACGTCTCTCTGACCTATGCAGGAGATGCCGAGGAAACGCTTTCCAATATCAGCTTTGTCGCTCCCCGCGGTGCAACTGTGGGCATTATCGGCTCGACGGGTTCGGGCAAAACATCTCTTATCAATCTCATCCCTCGCTTTTATGAAGCAACCGAGGGACGTGTGCTGATAAACGGACGCGACGTCAAATCCCTTGACGTTGACGCTCTGCGCGATAGCATTGCCATCGTTCCGCAAAAGGCGGTTCTCTTCTCGGGCACGGTACGCTCCAATCTTTCTTGGGGTAAATCGGATGCCACCGATGAAGAAATGTGGCAAGCCCTGGAATGGGCACAAGCCAAGGAATTTGTGATGCAAAAGAACGGTCTTGACGAGCTTGTGAGTGCAGGCGGCAAGAACTTTTCGGGCGGTCAGCGTCAACGCTTGACCATCGCTCGCGCGCTCGTGCGCGGTGCTGAAATTCTCATTTTGGACGACAGTTCCTCGGCACTCGACTATGCAACCGATGCCGCACTGCGTGCCGCCTTGCATACGATTCCCAACTCCCCCACTGTGTTTATCATCTCCCAACGTACTTCGTCCATTCGTCATGCCGATCTCATCCTTGTAATGGAGGATGGACAACTCGTTGATAAAGGTAAGCACGATGAACTCCTTGCTCGCTGTGAGGTATATCGTGAAATTCACGAGTCGCAGTTCAAAAAAGGAGGTGAGCCGGCATGAAAAAGCTAACCTTTGACCGTCGAGCACTCGCACGCGTGTTTGCAGGACTCAAGCACTACCGTTTGGCTCTTGCCGCATCCCTCTTTTTGGCCGCCGCCCTGGTAGCACTCACGCTCTATATTCCCCTTTTGACAGGAAAGGCCATCGACTGCATCATCGGTCAAAATAACGTCGATTGGAGCGGTGTTTGGAAGGCTTGTGTTTCCATCGGCATTTGCACGCTGATTTCGGCTCTCTTTCAATGGTTGATGAACGTTATCAACAACCGCATCACCTACGGAATGGTACGCCGACTTCGCCGCGAAGCGTTTGAAAAGCTACAACGACTTCCTCTCTCCTATATCGACTCTCATCCCACGGGAGACGTGCTGAGCCGTATGATCACCGACGTTGACCAATTCACCGACGGGCTTCTTTTGGGCTTTGCACAGTTCTTTACGGGAATGTTGACCATTCTCGGCACACTTGTCATTATGCTGACTCTGCGTTGGCAAATTGCACTTGTCGTCATTCTTATCACACCTCTCTCACTGTTTGTTGCCGCGTTCATTGCAAAAAAGACCTATTCGATGTTCCGCCTGCAATCGGCAACACGTGCCGAACAAACAACTCTCATCGATGAATACGTAGGCAACCACAAGGTGGTACTTGCCTTTGGTCGCGAGGATGAATTGCAAGAGGAATTTGACGAGGTGAATGCCCGTCTTGGAAAATGCGCTCTTCGGGCAACCTTCTTCTCCTCTACCACCAATCCTTCTACCCGCTTTGTTAACAACCTCGTTTATGCGGGCGTAGCATTGGTGGGCGCACTCATTTGCATCACCCCCGGCTCCACGCTCTCTGTCGGTACACTTTCGGTGTTCCTCAACTATGCAAATCAATACACAAAACCCTTTAATGAAATTTCGGGCGTCTTGACCGAGCTGCAAAATGCTCTCGCGTGTGCCGCACGCGTATTTGAGATCCTCGATGAGCCCGAGCTCGTCCCCGATGCTCCCGATGCAAACGTCATCGATGAAGCCAACGGAAACGTGGAGCTTCGCGACGTCGCATTCTCCTATACTCCCGAGCAGGATCTGATTCGCGACCTCAATCTTTCCGTCACGCCCGGACAGCGCATTGCCATTGTAGGTCCTACGGGTTGCGGAAAGACCACGCTTATCAATCTTTTGATGCGCTTCTACGATGTGAACGCGGGCAGCATTTCGGTAGATGGAAAAGACATTCGCAACGTCACACGCAAGTCTCTGCGCGCATCCTGGGGTATGGTTTTGCAGGACACTTGGTTGCGCGCCGCAACCGTTCGCGAAAACATTTGTATGGGACGCCCCGACGCTACCGAGGAGGAAATGATTGCCGCCGCCAAGGCCGCACACGCACACTCCTTTATCAAACGCTTGCCAAAGGGCTATGATACGGTATTGGGTGAGAACGGCGGTTCCCTCTCGCAAGGACAAAAGCAGCTGCTTTGCATTGCTCGCGTAATGCTGGTGCTCCCCCCGATGCTCATTCTCGACGAGGCAACCTCGTCCATCGATACACGTATGGAGCTCAAAATTCAGGGAGCCTTTGCCGAAATGATGAAGGGACGCACTTCCTTCATCGTAGCACACCGTCTCTCTACCATCGAGAGCGCTGACCGCATCCTTGTGATGAAGAGCGGTAAAATCGTTGAGCAAGGCACTCACAAAGAACTCCTTGAGGCTCGCGGCTTCTATCATCACCTCTACAACAGCCAATTCGCAAACGGAACGGCAGCGGATTGAGACTCATCTTATGTGATTTTCTAAAAAAAATCACAAAAAACACGCAAGACCGTCGTTTTTGTTCACATTGCATTTATAAACAAGTGATATAATAATTGTAACTATAATGGTTAGGAGGCAATACCATTGCTGGAACTGAGAAGAATCGTAAAAGATTATCGCACGGGAGACACGAGCGTACGTGCCTTGGCAGGTATCAACCTGCGCTTCCGCAAAAACGAATTTGTTTCTATTCTGGGCCCCTCGGGTTGCGGAAAGACCACCTTGCTCAACATCATTGGCGGTCTTGACCAATACACAAGCGGTGACCTGGTAATTGGCGGTGTTTCGACCAAAAAATACACCGACGCTGATTGGGATACCTATCGCAATCACTCCATCGGCTTTGTATTCCAAAGCTATAACCTTATCCCCCACCAAACGGTGTTGGCAAACGTTGAATTGGCACTGACGCTCTCGGGTATCTCGCCCAACGAGCGTAAATCCCGTGCTATCCGCGCTTTGCGCGACGTGGGACTTGCAGCACACATCAACAAAAAGCCTTCGCAGCTCTCGGGTGGTCAGATGCAACGTGTAGCCATTGCGCGCGCACTTGTCAATAACCCCGACATCATCCTTGCCGACGAGCCTACAGGTGCTTTGGATACCGCTACCAGCGTGCAGATTATGGATATCTTGAAAAAGATTTCCCGTAAAAAGCTCATTATCATGGTAACGCACAACCCCGATTTGGCAAAGGAATATTCCAGCCGTATCATCTCAATGGTAGACGGCCGTGTCACAAACGACACCAACCCTTGTTGGGGCGGTAGTGGCTTCGATGCTCCCGAATACGGCGAAAAGAAAAAGAAGAAGAAAAAGAAGCTCTTCTCCATCAATGCAGACGACGCAGAGAAATTCGGGCTTGGCGGCACGGGTCTCTACTCCCCTCGTATGGCAAAGCGCAAGAAGTCGATGTCCTTCTTCACAGCGCTCTCGCTTTCACTTAATAACCTGATGACTAAAAAAGCGCGTACCTTTATGGTTTCCTTTGCGGGCTCTATCGGTATCATTGGTATTGCGTTGATTCTTTCGGTTTCCACGGGTGTTAATAACTATATTAACGCTGTGCAAAGGGATACGTTGGCAAGCTACCCCATTCAGCTTATGGCGGAGTCGAAAGACCTTTCCTCGCTCATTAGCACAATGATGGAAACAAGTGAGGAAAAAGAGAATAATCGTCCGCTGGATAAGATTTATGAGAGTACCATTATGGTAGATTTGATGAACTCCTTCAATACTGCCGACACCAATAGGAACGACCTTAAGTCGTTCAAAAAGCATCTTGAATCGAACGAAGCATTCAAGGAATATCTCACGGCTATTCAGTATCAATACAACTTTAACTGGAGTGCCCTTGTCAAAGATGCCAACGGGAAAATCATCAAATCCGATGCTATGGAACTCATAAATGCTCTTTCTGGTGGTTCAATGGAAAATAGTGCTGCCGGCTCGATGATGAATATGGGCGGTATTAGTTCTGCTATGACAGGCACCTTTAACGTATGGCAGGAGATGTTGCCTGCACTTGACGAGAATGCGAATAACGACACGGTAACCATCAATTCTCTCATCAAGGATGAATATGACGTCATCTACGGCGAATGGCCCGATGCATACAACGAAGTTGTTTTGGTTGTCAACAAGCAAAACGAAATCAGCGACCTCGCTCTCTACGCCCTCGGTCTGCGTACCAAGGAAGAAATCATAAAAGCAATTATGGATGCCCAAAATGAGGTCATTTTGGATACCTCCCAGGCAAAGAGTTGGAGTTATGAAGAACTTTGCGATATGGAATTCCGCATCGTATTGCCTTATGAATGCTACACCCAAGATTTTGCTACCGGCAATTGGGTTGATTCGAGCAAGACCGATAAGGGCCTTTCTGACCTTTACGACAAGGTTGGAAAAGATGATTTTGGTTTTACCATCAAAATTTCGGGTATCATCCGCCCCGGTGAAAACACTTCCTCCTCTATTTTGAGCGGTACCATTGCTTATCCCGCTAAATTGACCGAAAAAGCAATCCAAAAGGTTTCCACATCGACACTGCTTCAACAACAAATTCATTCTATAGAGAAAGATATACTCACCAATAAAGACTTCAAGACGCAAGAGTTAACGCCAGACCAAAAAGAAGCAATTGTTAGAGAAGTAACTGATAATCCTGAAACAGACCCTATGGATCTATACCCTATGTTCAAAATGGTATATTGCACCCCCACAGAAGCAAAAGTAGATGCGGAAATTAGCGCGCTTCTTGAAAATCCTATAGAACTGATGTCCTATCTCACAACCATCCTGCAAGAGGAATTTGGATGGACAATGGAAGAGATAAGAGAAAAATTTGAAAGTTTCGGCGGTGAAGGTGGTGAAAGCGGTGAAGAAGGCGAAGTGACCATGGACAGTTTGCGTTCTTTCCTATACCCGCGCTTGTTCAGAGATTATCCTGAGCGGAAAGAAGCCGAATTAAAAGCGGCAGAAAGCACCCCTATAGTGATCGGACAGATGATGATGGAAACAATGTCGAATCTCACCACAGAAGATTACGTTATCCTTTACGATGCATTCTTTGATGAATATTCCAACTCCACTTACGAAAAGAACCTTGCCCTTTTGGGTAACGTAAGTCTCGATTCACCCAGTGCCATCAACCTCTACTGTGACACTTTCGAAGACAAAGACATTGTTGCCGACCTCATCACCGAATATAACGGAACGGTTGAAGAAGAACAACAGATCAAATACACCGACTACGTCGCTCTTTTGATGTCCTCTGTAACCACCATTGTAGATGCTATCACCTACGTGCTAATCGCATTCGTTGCCATCTCGCTTGTGGTATCTTCTATTATGATTGGTATCATCACTTATATCTCGGTTCTCGAGAGAACCAAGGAAATCGGTATTCTGCGTGCAATCGGTGCATCAAAGAAAGATATCCGCCGCGTATTTAACGCAGAAACCCTGATTGTTGGTTTTGTTGCAGGCGCGCTTGGTATTGGCATTACACTTGGATTGAATGTAGTCATCAATATCATTCTCTTCAAACTGACCGAAATAGCCAATCTAAAAGCTGTTCTGCCTCCCACAGCCGCACTCATCCTCGTGGGCATCAGCATGGCTTTGACGCTCATCGCAGGCATCTTCCCCTCCGGCTTTGCCGCAAAGCGCAATCCCGTTGAGGCACTTAGAACTGAATAATTTTTTGTGGGGGAACTTTTTGCAAAAAGTTCCCCCACACCCCTTCAAAAAACTCTCTAACAAATATTACAAAATAAAATTTCAACTTTACGAATAGACAGTCGACGCGAGGTACACCTCGCTTTTGCTCACGCGAGCGGCTAGGGACCACTAACCCTATCCGCTAAGAAAGGTGTTTAGCACAAAAATAAGCAGTCGTTTGATAGCGACTGCTTTTATGTTTTTATTTTAAGAACACTTCAAAAAACTCTTCAATTTCTTTCACATATGTATCAACATCAACCGGGAAACAAAGCCCGTGGCCGGCACCGGGAGTGATGACAAGGTGCTTGGGAGAAGCACAAGCTGCGTAATTTTCCTCACTCATGCTTTGCGGCACAAAAGCATCGGTGTCACCGTGGAAGAAGATAACGGGAACACGACAGTTCGGCATAGATGCTATGGGAGAATTGGCATCGGGATCAAATCCGCCAAAGAGGCGCGCGCCAAGACGCACAAAGGGATAGAGAAGGTTATCCGGCAGGTGCATATCGCGAATGACCTTTTTGATGATATCCTTTGCCGAGGTATAGCCGCAATCGGCGACGGTACCCTTGACGTTTTCGGGGAGCTCCATTGCCGATGCCATCATAACGGTTGCCGCTCCCATGGAAATGCCCCCGAGCAGGATTTTTGCATTAGGGTCAATATTTTCAACAACGTATTGCACCCACGCGGCAGCATCACGGCTTTCGTGAATGCCAAAGGTAATGACGTGTCCCTCACTCTTGCCTGCGGCACGGTGGTCAACAATGAGCACGTTGTGCCCGAGTCTTTGGCAACGGTAAACACCGCCCGAAAGATCCTGCTCGGCAGAGCCGTGATAGCCGTGAAAAAGGATGTCAATGGGTGCACCCTTTTCAAACTCGTAGTATGTTCCCGAGAGTTTTAAACCGTCAAAGGAGCGAATGCTGACCTCTCTATGAGGAAGCGCACGCGCGTACTTGATCCATTCGATCATTTGCTCGTGATGAGGCTCGTAAATTTCACCCATCGGAACGGGATATTCGGGCCATTTTTCGCGACGCGATGTATAAAATATTTTTAAAAAGCAAACGAGTGAGGTGGCAAAAACGATAACAATTGCCGCCAAAAGGATGTATAAGAAGATCATTTTTCTCTCTCCTTTTCTTGGTTTTTCTCCTATTATTATAACACCAAACGGTGCAAATTGCAATCCATTTTTTTGACACTGTGAAAAAATACTTGATTTATTCTGCAAAATATGTTATAATAGGCGGGTGAGTGCCAAAATTCGACACACATTGGAGGTATTATGACACAAAACAGTAATATCGAGGTCAATTACAAAAACAAAAAACGCTACAATTATGCGCGCCGCCCTATTCGTCAGCCGATGTTCATTGTTTGGCTGATTTGGTTTCTTTCCAAAATGCTGCTCATTGGCAAGAAATATAAAATTGAAAAGGTTGGTATGGATGGTTTGAAGCCACCCTATATGATCCTTTCCGCCCACCAGTTTTTTATTGATTTTGAGCTGACCGCTCTCATCACTACCCCCCACAGAGTAAACAACGTGGTAGCTCTTGACGGATTTTATCGCCGCCCCTGGTTGATGGAGCTTATCGGCGCTATCGGAACGCGCAAATACATCACGGACTTGGCGCTTATTAAGTCCATTTATCACGTTTTGAAGCGCGGTGACGTACTTTGTATGTATCCCGAAGCGCGCTACTCTCCTTGTGGTATCACATCCTATATGCCCGATTCGATGGGTGCGCTTGTAAAGCGCGCAAAGGTTCCCGTTGTTACCATTGTGCATCACGGCAACCATTTGCACTCCCCTTTTTGGGCGTTCCGCAAAAAGCGCAAGGTTCCGCTGCACACGGTAGCAACTCTTTCACTCACGCCCGAACAGATCGAGCGAATGAGCGTGGCAGAAATCAATGAGCATCTCAAAAAAGCACTCCAATATGACGAGTATAAATATCAAAAGGGAAACAATATTCTTATCACCGAGCCTTACCGCGCAGAAGGTTTACACAAGATTCTTTATCAATGTCCCCATTGTATGAAAGAAACGATGGCATCGGAAGGCACACACATCTTTTGCACTTCTTGCGGCAAGAAGTGGGAGCTTTGTGAGAACGGCGACTTGAAAGCAACCGAGGGAGAAACCGAATTCTCGCACGTACCCGATTGGTTCTTGTGGGAGCGCGAGCAAGTAAAAACTGAGATCGAGCGCGGTGAGTACTCCTTCTCTGATGACGTAGACGTTTATACGCAACCCCGTTGCTGGAAATTCGATCACATCGGCCCCGGCAAGATCACACACGACGAGGAAAACGGATTTATCCTTACCGGTCATTACAGAGGTGCAGATTACCGCACACAACGCTTGCCAATTCAAAACAACAGTTTGCACATTGAGTACGATTGGGTATATGTTAAACCCGAAGATTGTTTTGAAATTTCGGTGGATAACGACTCCTTTTACTGTTACCCCACTAAAAAAAATGTCATTACCAAACTGGCATTTGCAACCGAAATTCTCTATGAGAGAGCGATGCAGAAAAAGAACACAACGGCAAAAGTATAAAAGTGACACACGCCCATGCGAAATCTCGCACGGGCGTGTCCTTTTTATTCATCTTGATAATTACGAGCAGCATATGTACCCCCCTATTGGGGGTTACGCATTTAGCGCTCGTTCTTCTTTTGTTCGTACTGATTATTATTCTGTCTGTTTTGGTTGTTGTTTTGGTTGTTGTTTTGGTTGTTGTTGTGATTGTTGTTTTGATTGTTGTTTTGATTGTACTGATTGTTGTTTTGTCTGTTCTGATTGTTGTTTTGATTGTTGTTTTGGTTTTGCATAATACTCTCCATTCTGCCGTCGTAAGGCAGCACAAAATAATGGTGAAATTCCCGTGTCGCTTGCGACAAAAATGGGTTGGCTCCCATTTTTAGGGGATTTTTCGCGTGAAAGAGGTGTGCTTTGATTTTGTGCTTACGAAACTTTCACGCTAAGCACTCCTTTTTGTAATTTGGGAATTACATACTCATTATGCCCCACTCTATTCGGATTTATGCGTGACGCGGGTATTGGATTGCCATTCCAAACGATCAAGCAAAGCATACAACAGAGATGCAAATGCAACGGTTGATGCAATTACCATTGGAACAGCTATCCACCATATCCAAGGATATTCTAACTGAAAGATCGCTTCAAGTGCCAAGGACGTGGCCGACACAAAAAACAAAATTTTGCAAACAAGAATACGACGCCCAAAGGATTTATGCAACCTCTCGGTAGCGCGTGCGGAAATTTCTTCGGTATTTGGTCCTTCATAGCTTTCAAAAATACGATTTTTGATAAAATCGGACAGAATATCCAAAAGGATCCAAAAAACACCTGCTGCCAAAAACGCACCTATTGCCTGCAGGGCACGCAATCCAAAAAAGAGATTGTATGCATCGGGATCCCACCCCGATAATTCATAGGAATACCGGCTTGTATAATAATTATTGAGCCAAAGCTCACCGATGCTAAGAACGCCGAGCGCTCCTGCGGCAACATAAAAGCGTTTGGTTTTGGTTAGATCTTCTCCAAAAATAACAACGCCGATGCAAGTGAAAACAGCGCACAAAAGGTTAGGTACAAGAATTTGTTGCTCGATGCAAATATTGAGAGTGAGTGCCGCACCAATGATCAAAAAAACAATGCCAAATCGCAAGCGGCGCATACTGAGCATATCATTTTGCGGCAAAATGTCGCGCTCGTAGCGTTCTCTGATGGATTCCATCATTTCTCTGTCACGCGTGAACAACAAAACAAAGCGTATAAAACGAATGACCCACACCAAAAAGAGAACGGTGAAAATCATGATCGCGCTTACGCGGAAGAGCCATACAAACTGATACCAGTCAAATGGAAGCTTTTCGGTTTCGTATTCAAAGGTCGTCAATACCGACAACTCGGGAAGAACCGACAAAAGTGCAAAGAGCACCACAAACACTCCCGATGAGCGGCGCATACGTTCACAAAGGTTGCTGTTCCTTTTGCCGTAGTTGAATACGGCTTCCCCGTTGTGACGCTCGGCAAGCTCCCAAAAGCCTTTGAAGAGATCGCGCCATGCAGGCAGAGCAAAATAAATTTGCGGCACCGCTATAACAAAAGCGCACAAGAGCACCATTGTGGGGATCTCTTGCGGATTGAGCTTTGGCTCCTTTGCAAGCACGTTGTAGATGTAATATTGCATCAAAAGTCCGCCCAAGTGGATCCAAATAAGCGTGCGGAAACGCTTTATAGAATCGGCTATAGAGGAATTGAGGTCTGCCAAACGGAACAGAGCTACGCAAAGAAGCAAATAACCGATAGAGTCGGGCAAAATGTCATAAAAGGCAACCACAGGGTTGAATAACATAATTACACTTGGAATAAGCCAACCCAAACCAAGCTTTGTTTTTGGCGTCTGTTTCATTGCGAACCTCCTTTCCCATAGGTCCTTGACGATTATTTTTTCTTTTTCTTCTTGTTTTTTTGGTTTGCGGTATTTTGAGGCTTCTTTTCCATATGCTTGTGCCAAAAGGCATCGCCGTCGGCACGGGAATTTTCCTTTAGCTTGTCCATTGTTTGATTGTAGGATGCACTGATGCGGTTGATCCATTCAAAGCGCGAGGGCTTGGGGGCAACCTCTTCGTCTCCCTCGGCGCAAATGTTTTTGGCACAGCGCAAGAGGAGAACGGCATTGGAAATGAGATAAACCAAATTAAACAGCGCCATAGAAATGCTGAAATACGGCAAGACCTTCTCGCCAACAGTTGGCATATTGCAAAGCAGGAACAAAGCGCCCCAAATACCAACCGCCAAGGTATTATACATGGCGTGTGAGGAAAGCTTATTCAATCCTACCTCCAAAGCAAGGACACGAATAGCATACAAGAGCGCAAAATGGAACAAAAGCGTTGTGGCAAAGCTTGCCCAAGTAACAACGCCAAGGAGCACATCAGCCGCCGTTCCTTCCCACGAGAGCCATGCCTTTGCAACATCCTGCCACAAACGGCAAAGTCCTAACGCAAATATGGGTAACGTGAGCCATTTTGCAGACACGAAGGATATGTTAAAACGGCAAAGGTTACGAATTCCCCAAAACATAAGTGCCGAGCCTGCCAAAATAGCCAATGAACCAAATCCAACAGAGGATGCCGTAATAGAAATAACATAGGTAACGAGATACCCAAGCAGTAAATAACCAAATCCCATACTGTCCTCACTTATCCGTTGCCCTGACCCGGCGTACGCATACAGCAGTTTTTATACTTCTTTCCGCTTCCGCAGGGACAAGGATCATTGCGGCCTACACTTTTGGCATCCTTTACAATGGTTTGACCGGATGCCTTTTTGACAACGATCTTTTTTTGTTTTTGCCCATTGCTCAGCCCTGCCGTGATGGGGTTTGCTACCTGCACGCGCATAATGGGCTTGGGTTGCGGAACAACCGACAAAATAGCGCGTACGGTTCCCTGACGGATATCCTCAACCATTGCATCGAACATATCCGCACCCTGAATACGGTATTCGGTAATGGGATCGCGCTGTGCATAAGATTGCAGTCCAACCGTACTCTTGAGGTCGTCCATCGTGTCAATATGCTCCATCCAAGCCGTGTCGACATTGCGCAAAAGGATTGCGCGCTCGACCTCGCGGAAGGTCTCCTCGCCAAATAGTGCTTCCTTTTCGGCGTAGCGTTCAAGCGCTCTTTGCGAAAGCTCTTCCTCAATATCCTCGCGCTTGACATGGGAAAGCTGCTTCTCATCAAAGCGATAATCATCCTCTGTTGTCAGCATACCGAGGTAGTGAGCCCGCAGACCGTCAAAATCCCAATCCTCACGCTCATCACTGCCAAGATAGGTACCTACGGCGGCAGAGATTGCACCCGTCAGCATTTTTTCAATGGTGGCCGAAATATCTTCACCGTTGAGCACGTCGGCACGTTGCTTGTAGATGATTGTTCTTTGTTGGTTCATAACGTCGTCATACGCCAAAACGTACTTACGGCGTTTGAAGTTATTATCTTCAATTCTCTTTTGCGCATTTTCGATAGCGCCCGAAAGGATCTTTGCATCAATGGGCATATCCTCAGGCATATTGAGAGCACCCACGATGCCTTGCAAACGATCAGTGCCAAACAGACGCATCAGATCATCCTGCATGGAGAGGAAGAAGCGGGATTCACCGGGGTCACCCTGACGGCCGGAACGTCCACGCAGCTGGTTGTCAATACGACGGCTCTCGTGGCGTTCTGTACCCAAAATAAACAAGCCACCCGCTGCGCGTACGCGCTCGGCTTCGGGTTCAATTTCTTTTTTGTATTTCTCAACCAGCTCGCGATAGATGCGTCTGGCTTCCATAATTTCTTCATCGTCAATGTCGGTAAAGCCCGCACAAGCGGCAATAGCATGCTCGGGGATCTCCATCCGTCGCATATCCGCCTTTGCCATGAATTCGGGGTTACCGCCAAGCAAAATATCGGTACCACGTCCCGCCATGTTGGTGGAAATGGTAACGGCGCCCTCTTTACCTGCTTGCGCAACAATTTGTGCCTCGCGCTCGTGATACTTTGCATTGAGCACGGTGTGCGGAATACCTGCGCGTTTGAGGCGGAGAGACAGCTCCTCGGATTTATCAATGGATACCGTACCGACAAGCACGGGCTGTCCCTTTTCGTGACAAGCGCGCACCTGCTCGACGATTGCCTGATATTTGCCTTCGATAGTGCGGTAAACGGCATCGTTGTGATCTACACGGATCATAGGCATATTGGTGGGAATCTCAACAACGTCAAGAGAATAGATTTCACGGAATTCGTTCTCTTCTGTCAAAGCCGTACCCGTCATACCCGAGAGCTTGCGGTACATACGGAAGTAGTTTTGGAAGGTGATGGTAGCAAGCGTTTTGTTCTCTTTTTGCACCTGCACGCCCTCTTTGGCTTCGATTGCTTGATGGAGACCATCGGAATAGCGGCGACCGGGCATTAGGCGTCCCGTAAAGGTATCAACAATCATAACACCCTGCTCGTTGACAACGTAGTCAACGTCGCGGTGCATACAGCCGTGCGCCTTGATAGCCTGCTGAACGTGGTGCGAAAGTGTTGCATTCTCTGCATCGTTGAAGTTTTCAACGCCAAAGAATTCCTCCGCTTTTTTCGCGCCACGCGCGGTCAGGACGGCATTGTTGTTTTTTTCGTGAACGATGTAGTCAGCATCTATGTTGTCCTGATCCTCCTTGGCATCCATCTCCTTGACAACGTGCTTACGCATCGTGCGAACCAAACGGTCGGCGCGCTCGTAGAGGTCGGTGGCAGTTTCGCCCATACCCGAAATGATAAGAGGCGTTCTTGCTTCGTCAACAAGGATAGAGTCCACCTCGTCCACAATAGCAAAATCGTGGCCGCGTTGAACCATTTGATGCTTGTAAATAACCATGTTGTCGCGCAGATAGTCAAAGCCGAACTCGTTGTTCGTACCGTAGGTGATGTCGGCGGCGTAAGCAGCCTTCTTCTCCTCGGGACTTTGGTCGTGCACAACAAGACCGGTAGTCATACCCATAAACTCGTAAACACGTCCCATTTCGTCAGCACCGACGCGAGCGAGGTAGTCGTTGACCGTGACAATATGAACGCCCTTACCCATAAGCGCGTTGAGATATGCAGGGAGTGTAGCAACCAGCGTTTTACCCTCGCCCGTTTTCATTTCGGCAATGCGTCCTTGATGGAGCACTATGCCGCCGAGCACCTGCACGCGGAAGGGGCGCTTGCCAAGCACGCGGTCATCTGCTTCGCGAATAGCGGCAAATGCCTCGGGCAGAATATCATCCAAGGTTTCGCCTGCGGCAAGTCGTTCTTTGAATTTGGGAGTCATTGCCTGCAGTTCGGCATTACTCATTGCGCGATAAGTATCGGCAAGAGAATCTACCTGGTCGGCAATCACCTTGAGCTTTTTGAGCTGGCGTTGGCTGTAAGTGCCAAAAATTTTGGTAACAAGTGACATAATTCAGTATCCTTTCCTGCCGCGCCAAACGCGCGCGACACGCGGGTGTAAAATACAGTTAGATTTATTATACTACATTTTGAGAGCGAAATATATTATGATATTGTAAATTTTGAAGAAATGGCTTGCACATTGAAAGAAAATGTGCTATGATGTAGAAAAAGAAAGACGCGAAAGGTTCCCTTATGGCAAAAATCAACATTGTACTCCACGAGCCCGAAATTCCGCAAAACACGGGCAATATTGCGCGCACCTGCGCGGCAACGGGTGCGGCTCTGCACCTCATTCGCCCCTTGGGC
>SVQS01000179.1 GCA_015065205.1 Oscillospiraceae bacterium | reverse complement strand
AAGAGACGATCTACAACAGATTTATGTTTGCTACAACGATGCGGCACACGTAAACACATATAACGCCTCGGGCGAATTCCTTTGGGCTGTTGCCACACCCTATTCCGGAAATATTGATTTTGTACTTTTAGAAAACAATTTGGTGATTGACGGCTCTGAATATGCTTACATCTACAATGCAGAAAGTGGCTCCTTTGTTGCCAAAAAGAATACAGAAGAGGTGCTTTGGGAACGTGATTTTAATGACGAATATAGTGAAACTCCCGCCCCCGGAGATATTTATTTTGATTCATTTCAAGTTTACAAAATAGCGGAAGACGGTAGCGAGGTCACCCTTGTTGCAAGGCCGTATTGGTATCGGTTTGTAAATCCGCTGTTCTTTATGCTATTTACATTTGCTGCCGCTATTGGAATCATTGTTTTGATCGTGTGGCAAACAACGGCAGATTATAGAAGTGTGCAAAGGAAATACACCGTTGATGGGCAAAGCGTCACTCTCAGACATCCGCGCGCAAAATTCATTCAAAAGTATTTCAAAGTTGTCTCTATCGTTCATTTGGCCTATGCTTTTTTAGATATCATTTTTGGTATTTTCCTCGATGGCATCCTCTGTATTGGCATCGTTCCGCTCACACTTCATCTTATCGTTTCCAATGTTGTTTTCACAAATATGCTTAACCAAAATCATTTAACTGACGACGAAAACAAAATTATGAATTACTGGACTTTCGCACAAATTATTTCCTTCATCATTGCTGTTGCTTCTGTCTTTGTTGCGGCAGCACTGAATTAAAAACATCCTCTTGCAAAGGAGCTCTCACCATGAAATACACCCCCTACGTTAACGTAAAGCAGGGCTCGGCGTCGATTTGCCGATTTTCCAACGGTAACACGTTGCCCTTGGTGCAGCGTCCGTTTGGTATGGCGCCTTTCTGTCTGCAATCGGATGCGGGGGGTGGTCGTTGGTTCTTCCACCCCGACCATCCTTGCACTGAAGGCATCCGCTTGACGCATCAGCCAAGCCCTTGGCTCGGTGAATACGCCACCTTTTTGATGATTCCGCAAAACGACGTCATCTCCAACAACGCGCCCGGTGCGTGGTCGGGATACCGTCCGCGCGAGTCGGTCTTTCGTCCAGACTATCTCAAGGTGACCTTTCTGCGTTCCAACTGCACCTTCGAGCTCACCCCCACCGACCGCGGCGGCGCGATTCGTCTGACCTTCCACGATGACCGCGCATCTGTTCTCTCCTTTCTGCCCGTAACGGGCAATTATGCCTACCGCTACGATACCGCCACGCACACGCTCATTGGTACAAACGATGCCACTGGTTCGGGTGTGGGTGTGAATTTCAAATCCTACCTTGCGGTCAAGTTTTTGGACGATGTGGTAGACGGTGAAAAGGTGATCATTCAAAGTGGCAAGCACACCACAAACACGCATATCCCGCTCAAGAGTCGCGTGGTTGAGGCGCGCATTGGGTTCTCCTACATCAGCGAAGAAATGGCACTTGCTGTCATCGAGCGCGAATGCGGCGACCGCTCTTTTGACGAAATTCGTCAGGAAAGCGAGGATGTATGGGAAGAAATGCTCCACCGCGTTGAGGTCACCACCGAGACCGAGGACGAAATGCGCACGTTCTACTCTTGTTTGTGGCGCACGTTCCTCTTCCCGCAAAAGGCGTACGAGCTTGACGCTGATGGAAAGCCCATCCATTACGTTCCCGCCACGGGCGAGGTTCGCCCCGGTTATCGCTACACGAACAACGGCTTTTGGGATACGAGCCGCACAGTTTACCCCCTCTTTACCCTCACAGCTCGCGAAGAATTTGCCGAGATGCTTGAGGGCTTTGTTGGCGACTATGAGGAGTCGGGTTGGCTCCCCCGTTGGCTCGGACTTGGCGAGATTGGATGTATGCCAAGCACGCTGATCGACAGCGTGATCGCTTGTGCCGCCGTCAACGGCATTGGCAAGAGAGAAACGCTCGAAAAGGCGCTCGAGGGTATGCTTCATCACGCCAATAATGAGAGCGAAAATCCCATTTACGGACGCAACGGCGCGCTCTCCTACTGCAAATACGGCTATGTTCCGAGGAATGAGCAGCGCGAATCCGTCAATCTAACGCTTGATGCCGCCTATGGCGACTGGTGCATTGCAACCGTTGCCAAGATTCTCGGGCGCGACGACCTCGTTGACGAATATATGGCACGCTCAAAAAACTATAAAAACCTCTTTGACCCCGAGACCGGCTTTATGCGCGGTCGCGACACCGACGGAAAGATGGCGGAAAGCTTTGACCCCTGCACCTGGGGCGGTGAATACACCGAGGGCTCCGCTTGGCAGAATTCGATGTTCGTGCCTCACGACGTCGAAGGTCTTGCCGCTCTTTACGGCGGAAAAGAAAAGTTCATCGAAAAGCTCGACGAGCTCTTTGCCACTCCCCCTCGCTATCGCGTTTTCGGGTACGGCAACGAGATCCACGAGATGACCGAGATGGCATCCGCTGACTTTGGTCAATGCGCCATCTCCAATCAGCCGTCCTTCCATCTTCCTTTTCTCTATGCCGCCCTTGGCGAGCAGGAAAAGACCGACTATTGGGTAACAAAGCTCTGCCGTGAGGCATTCTCTTGGCATAACGACGGCTTCCCCGGTGACGAGGACAACGGCACCACCGCCGCTTGGTACGTCCTCGCTTCTCTCGGTATTTACCCCCTCTGCCCCGGTCACAAGGAGATGATCAAATGCAAGCAGCAGGTAAAGAGTTATAAAATTAAACAATAGGACGCGGTTTTGTGGGGGAACTTCTTATAAGAAGTTCCCCCACACCCCCTCAAGAATTTGCTGACAAGGGTTTATCAAAAGAAGTCCACAGTGCACCAACAGACAGTCGGCGCAAGCGTCACGCTTGCTTTTGCTACCGCTAACTCGCAGGGGCCACCGAGACCCTGCTCGTTAAGAAGAATGATAATAGCGAACTATCGTTTATTGCGCTCGCACCGCCCATCTATCCGCGCACCGACAAATCTATTCCATATATTTTTGTGAGCGCTTTTTTGAAGGGGGTGCGGGGGGACTGTAATATTTCGCTTGCGAAATATTTCCGTAGCAACGGGACGTTGCGATGTTTTTCTCTCATGAAAAAAGTTCCCCCCGCGTTCTCTCCAAAAACCACAAACACAAAAGGGAAAAACCGAGAGTGGTTTTTCCCTTTTGTTTGCATTTATCGGAAGCCTTTACAGGCAATTATTTCATCACACGAAAATATATGATAAAATCCGTTTTGGATCGGAGAGAAATTATTTTGCATAATCAACGGTTCTTGTCTCGCGAATCAGATTCAGCTTGATTTGACCGGGATATTTTACTTCATCTTCAATCTTCTTTGCCATTTCGCGGGCGATGAGCTTCATGCCGAATCTGATT
>SVQS01000017.1 GCA_015065205.1 Oscillospiraceae bacterium | reverse complement strand
GCGGATGCTTACTTTACCTCTCCCGCCTTCGTTGGCTCCTCCGAAGCTCGTGACCAAGTTGGTATTTTGCTGCAGTATTGCATGTGCGATAATAGCGCAGCTACCGCAGAAGGTATTAAAAAAGCATTTGAAAGAGCCATTGAAGAATGTAACTACCAAATAGGAAATTGACAGTTCCATAATTTATAATCACAAAAGGCAAACAACAAAAAACTCGCCGCACCCGTTTGGGTGCGGCGATATTTTTATTGGTTATTAGAATCCACAGCAATCTTGCGGAATTTCTGCTCCGCTTGACGCGCAGACAGATATCAAAATATTGTCTATACGGTAGTCGAAAAAGTGGATGCTTCCCTCTTTTGTAAGTGTTTCGGTGTCAACTTTGGAAAGCGTGCGTAAGCCTTCACCTGTGTATTTGGCATACGCCTCTTTGCGTGTCCAGATGCGCAAGAAAGTTTCCTTTGAGGGAGATGTAAAAAAGATTTTTTGTTCGTTTTCCGAGAACCAACGATTTGCCATTTCATCAAGGTTGGAGAGGTCGGGGCGGTCGAGGTTCTCGGCATCAATACCGATGCGAGCAGAGGCATCTTCCCCATCAATCAAGGCACAAAAAACGTGATTTTGCGTGTGCGTGATGCTAAAATCGCAGGTACGCTCGAGAAAACTCGGTCTGCCATTATCATCATAGGAAAGCGTTCCATCCGCGCCTGCGCGATGCAGAAGAGAGAGCGCTGTTAAACTCAAAAGAGCGGCTTTTTCATTCTTCCCCACCTTGTGGCAGGCATTCCAAGACAGAAGCCATTGTGCAGGAATTTGTGCGCGCAAGGATGCCAAATCCGCACCGCAAGCCGAACCAAATAGTCTTATCATCGTTCCTCTCTCCTTTCTTTTTGGGGTGTGCGTTTATTGTATCATAAAATGGGAAAACTGTCAAGTGCACGAACTTTCTTGACAAAAAGAAAAAGAGAAATTTTTAAAAAGATATTGACAAACGAAGTTGGTTGTGATATAATATGCGTTGTGAATAATTGCGGCGTCGCCAAGCGGTAAGGCAACGGACTCTGACTCCGTCATTTCCTAGGTTCGAATCCTAGTGCCGCAGCCAAACAGAAAAGCCACCCGAGAGGGTGGCTTTTCTGTTTGGCTGCGGCACTCGTCGCTTCGAAGCTCGCTCTGCGAGCGAAGCGACGCAGAATTAGGTTCGGTTTCCCCCGCGCAGAGCGCGTCGAGCTCGCTCGTAAGCGGCAAGCGGTGGGAATTTTCGCACGTAGTGCGAATATCCTATCTTCTTCCCCAACTACGCAACGCAAAGCGTTGTGGAGCTAGGTTCGGGGGCGCCGCTCGGAGATCGGTAGGTGAGTGCCTTGGTGCTCCCACTTTTTCTGTAGATTACTTTTCCGGGAGGAGCAAGCCCCTCCCCTACGGCAAAGAATGCACCAAAAATCTACAAAAGCGAATATCCTAGCATATCAACAAATAGTTCAATTCCCTTGACTTTTCCCCGAAATATGCTATAATAAAATGGAAAGGCGGTGAGGGCATGAACGAAGAAACCAAGCGGCAAATCAAGGAGCATCAAAAAATCGGTTTTTGGAAGGATTTTTGGGTGGTTTTGCTTTTGTTCTTTTTCTGTTTCTTGCCCATTTTGGGTAGCGCGATTGCTTATGCACCGGAATATCTATGGCTCGCTTGGATAGCCATTCTGCCCGTGTTGGCTGCTATCGGGTATCTTATTTGGCGCGGAGAAAGATTCAAAAAAATCATATCTGACCAAGTAAAAAAATATCAATGCAATTTGGGTAGCGATAGTAAAAAGATTCTTCGGGGGATTTACCTCTCGCGCAACTGGATCATTGTTTCGG
Organism: Oscillospiraceae bacterium; assembly: GCA_015065205.1. Classification (GTDB taxonomy): domain Bacteria; phylum Bacillota; class Clostridia; order Oscillospirales; family CAG-272; genus UMGS1865. The sequence continues at coordinate 18,351 of SVQS01000017.1, read as the reverse complement.
GGCGCTTTGCGGTTTGTCGCAACAACGTCAAGTACAGTGCACACAAAGAAGAGTACTCTCGTAACGGTGGCTCTTATATTATTAGAATAGCAACACGTAACAACAAAACGTATCATTTTCGCATTTCTCGTCACGATTACGAACAGATGCACAAAATTAAGAAATGGCTGAAAAATGCACGGTTATAGAAAAGAAAGGTAGTGAAATGATGACCAAACCAAAAAACAATCTCATTGAAAAAACTTTGGTTTTCAATCGTCAAATTTTCATATTTTTGGCGGCATTTGTTGTATGCCTTTCTTTTTCCATTGACTTTTTCAAATCGGGAGATATTGAAATTGGAGTTGTACTCCTTATTATTGCCTTGGCTATGTCTCTAGGTGTATTCTTCTCCCCGCTATACTTCGTTTTTACAAAAGAAGAACTGACCGCGATTTGGCTTTTTCAACACAGACGAGTCATCCCTTGGTATGCTGTCAAAAGCATTATAGAATTAAAATGGGGCGAAGTATATAAAGACTTACCCAAATATGAACTGATCTATCATTTGAATTACAAGGGACATATTATTTCAAAACAATTTGACATCCCAAGAAACAAAAGAACAAAACAAATGATTGAAAAATATGCAAAGCATAAAATTGTTTAACCAAAGTTAGAAAGGCGGTGTACCTATGAAAAAACTTTTATTCGTTACAACCCTACTTGCGTCAACACTCCTGCTTTCCTCTTGTAAGGTGAATTGGTTTGGCAGTGTTATTGATATGCCCTGGTATTTGGTTGTAATACCGATTGTCCTTTTGCTTGTTGTACTGTATATCTTTATACTATCCGAAACTTACATTTGCCCCGATTGCAAAACAGAGATAAAACCCAAATGGTATCAATTTTCGGTAGCTTTCCATTCGGGCAGCAAACGAGTTGTAAAATGCCCCAACTGCGGCAGAAAAGGTTTTTGTGAAAAGAAGCGTTGAAAGGTAGTGTTATGAAAATCAAAGAGTGTACATCAAAGGTTGGGGATTTTATTATTTTCTCCATCGTTTTTCTTTTCTTCTTGCCGTTTTTTCTCCTGCTTTTGCTTTTCAAATTAATCACATTTCCCATTGATTATGTCAAATACAAGCGCTCGCGATATCAACAGGATTTCCCACATAAATACAAATGGCTTGATATGCCGCATATAGATAATATTCCATACACGGCAATTAAAGAGAATAATCTCCCCATCGAATATATCAAATGGCACGAAGACTATGAGTTTGCGGGCTATTTTATCTACAAAGATATTTTGCTTGATTTTAGTCTGCCTTTCTTTTTTGCTAAAGACAAAGGGCTTTGGCTTTCTTGGTTTGGAAACGAAGAAGATGAAACATTGGAAAATAACGATGATGAGGAAGAGGATATTGATTTTGAAAACACCGATAACTGTTTGACTGTTGAGGAAGCAAAATCACTCATTCTTGAGACATTTCACCGTAATATTCAAGGACGAGATTGTAATAACGTTGTATTTTTCTATTCACGAAAAGGTGTCGAAAAAAATTATGACGAGGGCGGACTTGAAAAGATGCGCGAGCTTGATGACTTTATCATTTACGAGAAAAACGAGTTACCCAAGGTGTTAAAACAGTTTGTCGATACCCATTAATTTGAGTTGTTCGCTTCAATAAAACGCACACAAAAAGCCACCCTCTCAGGTGGCTTTTTTATCATTTGAATTATCGATATGCTTCGTTTCGCTCAGCTCGATATATTTGCCTTACGGCAAATTCGATATAATCGCCAAAGGCGATTTCGATATGATATAAATCCGTGCTCACGCAGTGAGCATATCGAGCGCGCAAGCGCATATCGAACGCGTCAGCGTATCTCGAAAATCTGCGCCAGCGGATTTATATCGATGCGTATCTGCACAGCAGATACGCTTACTCAGCCTCGCTGAACATATCCTTGCCTACTCCGCAGAGGGGGCATTCGAAATCGTCGGGAAGATCCTCAAATTTGGTGCCGGGAGCGATGCCGTTATCGGGATCGCCAAGAGCCTCATCATATTCCCATCCGCAAGCGTCACATACGTACTTTTTCATTTTGTTTTCCTCCTATTATTTTGAGTTTAAAATTAGAATCAAATTTCTGCCATCCACAAGCCGTGCAGGTTGCAGTAAGCGTAAACAGCAACGGGGGTCTCGTCACAGAGTGCAAAGGTTACCTCGGGGGTGCCGGTGGTGCACAGGCACTTTCTTTGTCCGCCGCGGTTGGTTTGCAGGTAAACCCACGCGATGTGATGTTCCTCACTCATGGGGTGCGTTACAGAACCGACGCTAACGCGTACGACGTTATCTTCAACGCTAACAACGGGGATGTGCTTCTCATGGCTGGCTTCAACTACGCCTGCCTCGAGCTTTTTCATCTTTTGGCCGCAGCACATCATGGGTACGCCACCGTCGTGGACCAAGCCAACGATATTGCCGCATTTTTCGCAAATGTAAAATCTGTTTTCACACATAGTAGTATCCTCCTGTTTATGATATTGTTTTTTAGATCTTTTCAAAGTCTGCAGGGCCGTGCTTGCAGAGCGGACATACGAAATCTTCGGGGAGCTCTTCGCCCTCATAGACGTAGCCGCAGATCTTGCAAACGTAGCCTGTCTTGCCCTCGGTCTCGGGCTTGGGTTTAACGTTTTCTTGATAGTAGGTGTAGGTCATCGTTTCCTTATCCGAAATCACACGCGCCTCGGTAACCTTGCAAATGAACATTCCGTGCGTATCCATATCAACGTAATTTTCTACCTCAAGGGAGATAAACGCATTGATATAGCGAGGAAGAACCACGAGTCCGTTTTCGGAGCGCAAAGGCTCACAATCTGCAAACTTATCAACGGTTCTGCCGCTGACAAAGCCAAAGGACTCAAACACCTTGAAAGGTGCATCGGTTGTGAGGCAGTTGACGTTCATTTTGCCCGTTTGTTTGATGACGTGGTGCGAATAGTTCTTTTTGTTGATGGTAACCGCTACGCGCGCGGGCGTGTCGGTGAGCTGGGTAACAGTGTTGACGATGAGTCCGTTATCCTTTTTGCCGTCGTTGCAGGTAACAACATAAAGTCCATAGCCAATGTGGAAAAGTGCCTTTGCATCGTTCTTGTTGACGTTCTCGCCTTGCATTGCAAGATATTCGCGGCAGAGCTCATCCGAGAGAGCCTCAAGCTGTGCAGAGCTTTCCTCGTTAAGAGCCGAAAGAATCTTGACAGTGTTTTCGGCATAGGTGAGGTTCTTGCATTTTTCAAGCATACCCTTCATGGTCTTGGTCGCCATAGGCGCCCAGCTACCGTTTTCGATGAATGCTACCTCGCGATTGCTGAAGTTGCGCTCGGTGAGGTGATCGATGAACGTACGCATAAAGGGGAAAATATCGGCGTTGTAGGTGGTGGTTGCAAGAACGATCTTGCTGTAACGGAAGGCATCCTCAACAGCCTCTGCCATATCGCAACGCGCGAGGTCGTTGACAACTACCTTGGGGCATCCCTTGGCGCGGAGCTTGTCGGCAAGTGCCAGAACAGCCTTTTTGGTGTTGCCGTAAACCGAGGTGTAAGCGATTACAACGCCCTCATCCTCGGGTTGATAGCTCGACCACGTGTTATACAAATCGAGATAATAGCCGAGATTTTCGGTGAGCACGGGACCGTGCAAGGGGCAGATGATAGCAATATCCAAGCCTGCCGCTTTCTTCAGGAGTGCCTGCACCTGTGTGCCGTATTTGCCAACAATGCCAATGTAGTAACGTCTTGCTTCGCAAGCCCAATCCTCTTCGACGTCGAGAGCTCCGAATTTGCCAAAGCCATCTGCCGAGAAGAGTACCTTATCGGTGCTATCGTAGGTGACGATAACCTCGGGCCAGTGCACCATGGGAGCGGTGGCAAAGGTCAGCTTATGCTTGCCAAGGTCAAGCACATCTCCCTCGCCTACCACAATGCGGCGGTCGGCGTAGTCGGTGCCAAAGAAGTTTTTCATCATTACAAATGCCTTTGCAGAAGAGACAACGGTTGCCTCGGGGTAAGCGGCAAGAAAGTTTGCAATGTTTGCCGAGTGGTCGGGCTCCATGTGCTGTACCACAAGATAGTCTGGCTTGCGTGAGCCGAGCGCACTTTGAATGTTATCGAGCCATTCGTGCGTGAATGCGGCATCAACGGTATCCATAATAGCAATCTTTTTATCTAGGATAGCATAGGAATTATACGCCATACCGTTGGGGACGATATACTGTCCCTCGAACAAATCAATATTGTGGTCGTTAACGCCAATATACTTGATGTCTTTTGTAATGTTCATTTTATACCTCTCGTATTTTATTCAGTCTTCTTAGAAGCATTTGCCGCTGCGACAGTCCTCGGCGGAGCCGCCACGATAGCAAAGCTCGTTGGGGCATTGCCCTGTCTTGGTGAATTGAAGAATATTCTCCACGGTCGTCTCCGCGATATTTGCAAGTGCCTCGTTTGTCAGGAACGCTTGGTGAGACGTAACGATAACGTTGGGCATAGAGATCAGACGCGCCAAAATGTCATCCTCGATGATGTGTCCCGAAAAGTCCTCAAAGAAGAAATCGGATTCTTCCTCGTAAACGTCAAGACAAGCCGCTCCCACGTGTCGGGATTTGATGGCGGCAAGGAGTGCCTCGGCATCGACGAGCGCTCCGCGAGATGTGTTGATCAGCACCACACCGCGGCGACACTGTGCAAGCGTTTCTTCGTTGATCATGTGATAGGTCTCATCTGTCAGAGGACAATGCAGAGAGATGATGTCGCTGCCCGCAAAAAGCTCGGGCAGGTCAACGTAGCGAATGGTGTCACCGTTGTCAAGACCTTGTGCCGGGAATTTATCGTATGCCAACACTTTCATTCCAAATCCGCGACAGATGTCCATAAACACGCGACCGATCTTACCCGTACCGATGATGCCAACGGTCTTGCCGTGCAAATCAAAGCCGGTCATATTGTTGAGGCTAAAATTGAAATCGCGCGTGCGGATATATGCCTTGTGAATACGGCGAATAGATGTGAGCAACATCGCCATTGCGTGTTCGGCAACCGCATAAGGCGAGTAGGCGGGAACTCGCAGAACGTGAATTTTGCCAAAGGCATAGCGCATATCCACATTGTTAAAGCCCGCGCAACGAAGCGCAACGATTCCAACACCCATCTCGCAAAGACGGTCGATGACCGCGGCGTTGACAGTGTCGTTTACGAATACGCAAACGCCGTCACAGCCGTGCGCGAGGTCGACGGTGTCTTCGTTGAGCTTGGTCTCAAAATATTTGAATCGAATACCCGAGTTTTGAGCAATCGCCTCAAAGGATTGCCTATCGTAAGGCTTGGTATCAAAAAAGGCAAATTTCATTCTTTTTGGGGTTCTCCTTATTAATTGGATATGTACAATTATATTATACCAAAAAATACATGGCTTTTGCAATATGATTGTAAAAATTTTTTGGATTTTTTAGAAAAAAAGAATGACAGGGCGCACACTTCCCTGTCATTCTTCTGTTTTATGTTTAGAAATAAACTCTTTTATATCGGAAAGGAGCTTTACATCGGATGGAGCAATGATATCGGAGCCGCTAATATCCAAGAGATAACGCGGATCCAGCTTCAAAATTTGGCAAATTCTGCGCAGTTGCTCCATACTCGGCTCTTGAATACCTCGCTCAATTTTGGAATAATTGGATTGGTTCATAGGAATAAGCCGTGCCATATCAATTTGGAGCAAATCCATATCCTCTCTTGCGTTTTTGATTTTTTCACCTATGGTCATTGTCTTCCCTCCCTTCACAATACTATTATAGCATTTTTAACTAAAATTATTGACTTTTAGTTTGAAATGGTGTATAATACATTTTATATAGTTAAAAGTTAACTATAAGAAGGGAGAAAAAGAAAATGAAGAAAATTTTATCACTTTTGATGGCTATGGCAATGACCATAACTGTTATGCTTGTGGTTGTGCTGCCGATGAAAGTAGAGGCAATTAGCATCAATCCTGTTAATGTAAAGGGTAGTTATTACACCGATTCACCCGCTTTGGCAGAAATGTTAGATATCGTTTTTTCAGGAGATATTGATATTTATCGTGCATCTGACTCTACAGAAGTATCTATGCCTATAGGAAAAAACATGTCTAAAAGCACAGAGTATTATCCAAAAAATTATCGCGGATACACTGGCTATCAATGCTACGCGTACGCAAATGCTGTATACAACAAATTATTCAAAGAGGTTGTTGGTCATGGTACATCATCGCCCAACTCCAAAACAGTAATTTCTGGAGGCTCTAATACGGCATCGTTTGAAATGTTTAGCAATGCTAAAGTTCGGTGTGGTGCATATATACGTACTACCAATTACGCAAATGGAAGTTATAACGGAAATGCTGGTCATTCCATGATCATTCTATCCTATGATGAAACCTATATCACATATGTGGGCGGTAATCAAGATGCAAACGGAATTGTTGACGTTAGACGCGAAACTTGGTCGGAATTTAATGCCGCACACATTAGCGGTCGAGGCAGATATATCTCGCACGTTGTCCAACCCAAAGACTCCTATTATGACTCATTATACCCCTCATCCCCCAAAAACACCCTCACCATCAACTACCACGCAAATGGTGGTACCATCGCAGGCCCTGTAGCAATAGGAACCAACTATAGAGTGGACACAACAAATGGTGACTGGGCTTACGCTCGAAGCGGCCCCGGAACAAGTTATAGCCAAATTGATGGTTTTGCTCCCGGTTCTATTGTTGCGGTTATCGAAACAAAAAAGATGTCTGATTATACTTGGGGTAAAATTAAATATGGCAAAGAAGCTTGGGTAGCGCTTGGTGATTGGATGACTCCGGTAGGGACTGCATATGATCATTTTTATTATATTGATCCTTCTAGTTCGATTATAGCTAACATTAACAACAATCATATCATAACCTCTGTGCTAACTTATGGACAAGAACTTAAGGATGGCTTGTATAACAACACAACGCTCAATCTTTATAGAGAAGGCTATAATTTCCTCGGTTGGTCTTTGACAGCAGACGGCAACGGTACTATTATCGATCAAGACAAAGCTATTAAACCTGAAGAAATTGTTCCCGAACTCGTTAACGGAAGTTTAACAGTGACAATGTATGCCATTTGGGAAAAAGCTGAATGCATCCACGATTACCAATATCAAAGTGATAACAATCTACACTGGCAAGAATGTACCCTTTGCGGTTCTAAAACAGTGGAGGCACCACACGATTACAGACCTATATTAGCGACCTCCGGTGCTCACTTAGCAACAGAAGATGGACACTATATGGGGTGTGACATTTGCAAAAAAGCTACAAGATTTGAGCATACCTACGATAATTCTTGTGACGCAGCCTGTAACGTTTGCGAATATACGAGGGTTCCCACACACAATTATGAATATACAGCATCCGATAACAAATGGTGCTGGCAAGAATGTACCATCTGCGGTGATGCAACCGAAAAAGATTTACATAGAGTAGAGCACAGTATAAAATACGATGAAACACATCACTGGGTGGTTTGCAAAGATTGTGCCTATCTCGTAGATTATACACCTCACAATTTTACCAATGATTGCGATACAACCTGTAACACCTGCGAATATACCAGAACAACCGAGCACACATATGATAACGGTTGCGATAATAGCTGTAATATTTGTGGCGCAATTCGAAAAGTCGGAGCACACACTTGGAAGAATTCGTACAACCATAATGCTTCCAATCACTGGAAGGAATGTACCAGCTGTGGTTACAAAACCGAGGAAGGAGCACATAACTATACTCCGGCATTATCAAGCTCCGGTAACTATTTAGTAACAAAAGTCGGACATTATATGACTTGTGATATATGTGACAGATCACAACTTCAAGACCATATATATGATAACGACTGCGATGCCATATGCAATATTTGCAATTTCGAAAGTGGCACCAGAAATCCTGATCATAGTTATAGTAACAGTTGCGACACAAGTTGTAATGTTTGTGGCGCAATTCGAGAAGTCGTAACACACACTTGGGGTCAATCATATCAATACAACAAGGTATCCCATTGGAATCAATGCACAATCTGCGGCACAAACAACCAAAAGAAAGATCACATTTTTTCTAACGATTGTGACACGAGTTGTAACACCTGCAATTATGAAAGAACAGTGACGCACACCTTTGATAACAGTTGCGATACCAATTGTAACGTTTGTGGCGAAACAAGAAGCACGCAACACGTCTATGATGACGAAAATGACACAACCTGTAACATCTGCAACGATGTAAGAACTGTAGAAACGCTTCCCATCACTACACCCGAAACCGAGCCCGAAACCGAGCCCGAAACTGAGCCTGAAACCGAGCCCGAAACCGAGCCTGAAACTGAGCCCGAAACTGAGCCCGAAACTGAGCCCGAAACTGAGCCCGAAACTGAGCCCGAAACCGAGCCCGAAACTGAGCCCGAAACTGAGCCCGATACTGGACTAACCGAAAGGCCTAACACCAATAACAATAATCAATCCAATTCGAAAGAAGAGGATGGCAACAACAATATTGATCAAGAAACAGTGATTATCATCGCAGGTGCAGTAACAGTATCGATGGTCTCTATTTTTGGCACAGCTCTTGTATTGAGAAGAAGGCACTAATCATTACTGATTTATAAAAAGCATCTCCCCTGCGCGTTAGCGCACAAGGAGCGCCCCTCGTGTTCAAATGACACGAGGGGCGTTCCTTGCTGTGAGAAAGGTTCTTGGGGGGAGAGGTTTGGAGAGGGGGACTTCTTACTTAAGAAGTCCCCCTCTCCAAGTCTATTCTCCTAAAAATCAAACACCACTGTAAGCGTTAAAGCCGCCGTCAACGGGAACGATAACACCGGTTACAAAGCCGGAAGCATCGTCGCTGGCAAGCCAGAGAAGTGTGCCGATGAGGTCGGAAACTTCACCAAACTTCTTTTGCGGCGTGCTGGAAAGAATCTTTCCTGTACGCGCGGTGGGTGTGCCATCCTCATTGAAAAGGAGTGCGCGGTTTTGGTTGGTTACAAAGAAGCCGGGAGCAATGCCGTTTACGCGAATGTTGCAGGGTGCAAAGTGCACTGCAAGCCATTGTGTAAAGTTGGAAATACCTGCCTTTGCAGCACTGTATGCGGGAATCTTTGTAAGAGGACGGAATGCGTTCATCGACGAAATGTTGATGATGTTACCGCCGGTCTTGATCATATCCTCGGCAAATACCTGTGTTACGAGGAACGCAGAGGTGATGTTGAGGTCAAATACAAACTTCAGTCCGCTCTCTTCGAGGTCGAAGAAGGTCTTGCAGCCCTCGGTGTCGGGAGTCATATATTCGTTATCGCTGGATGCGCGGGGGTTGTTTCCGCCTGCGCCGTTGATGAGGAAGTTGACCTTGCCCCACTTTTCGTGAATGATGTCACGAGCGGCAAGGATGCTCTCTTTTACAAGACAGTTTGTGCCAATGCCGATAGCGTTTTCACCAATGGATGCGGCAACCTCTTGTGCAGCCTTTTCGTTGATGTCAAGGAGTGCTACCTTTGCGCCACATTCCGCCAAAGCGCGGCCGAATTCAGCCATCAGAACGCCGCCGCCACCGGTAACAACAACGACTTTATCGGAAAGATCGATTCTGTAAGGAAGTTTCATAATCTTTATATCCTTTCTTATTTCAAGCCCTTCTCTACCGCTTCAAACAAGCCGTACAGATAGGTTGCACCCAGTGCGCGGTCGTAAAGACCGTAGCCGGGCTTGCCGTCCTCACCCCAAATGTTTCTGCCGTGGTCGGGACGTACGTAGCCGTCAAAGCCTGCCTCTACAAGTGCCTTAACAATGCCGTACATATCAAGGCTGCCCATCTCGGTCAGGTGTCCGCTCTCGCAGAAATCAAGCGCACCGGAGTGGGTAATTTGACGCAGGTGTACGAAATAGGAGCGAGAAGCCAGCTTGGAAGCCATCGCTACCATATCGTTATCACGTCCCGCACCGAGAGAACCGGTGCAAAGGGTGATGCCGTTGTGCACATTGGGAACAGCCGCAAAGAGCTTGTCGTAGCTGCTCATACCCGTAATGATACGGGGGAGTCCAAACATATCCCACGGCGGGTCATCCGGATGGATCGCCATATTGATGCCGGTCTCGTCGCAAGCAGGCATAATACCCTTAAGGAAATAAACGAGATTTTCAAAAAGCTGCTCGTGGCTCATACCGCTGTAAGCATCGAGAAGAGAGTTAAGTTCCTCGGAAGTGTAGCTCTCATCCCAACCGGGAAGGTGCAGGTTGTGAGGATCCAGACTCATCAGCTCCTCGTGGTTGTAGGAGAGTGCGTTGGAGCCATCCTCTGCCTCGGTGTGCAGATTGGTGCGCAACCAGTCGAACACAGGCATAAAGTTGTAGCAGATGCACTTAACGCCTGCCTTGCCCAGGTTGCGAATGGTGGTTGCGTAGTTTGCAATGTAACGGTCACGGGTGGGGAGACCGAGCTTGATGTCCTCGTGTACGGGAACGCTCTCGATAACCTCCATCTCAAGACCCTTTTCGTCGCAGAGCGACTTGAGGCGCAGGATCTTATCCATCTCCCAAACCTCACCCACAGGAACGTCATAAACGGCGGTAACGACGCCGCTCATTCCGGGGATCTGACGGATATAAGAAAGCGGAATGCTATCCTTTTCTCCGTACCAACGAAATGTCATTTTCATATTCGTTTGTCCTTTCTTTTTTCGTGATTTATAGTCGTGTTTCATCGTTTACAAATTTAGGAAAGCCTTGACGTTGCCATAGCAAACGGCATACATCAAATGCTTTGCGGCACTCATATCGTATTCTCCGCGCTCAACGTAGCCGCCAACGAAGTCGGCGAGGATGCGGCGGAAGAAATCAAAGCGCGCGTAGCTTGCCAAGGAGCGGCTGTCGGTCAGCATACCGAGGTTTGTGCCCAGCACCGCATACTCGGAGACGTTTTTGAGTTGCTCACGAATCCCCTCTACGGTATCGTTGAACCACCAAGCCGCACCGACGCGCACGTTCGGGAACGCGCCCGTAAGCGTTGCCATTGCAGGAACGCAGGCAGGATTGAGGGTATAAATAACCGTTTTGGGAAGTGCGCCTCTCTTAACAAGCGCATCAAAGAAATAAACAAGAGCGTCTACATCTACGTGTCCGCGCATAATGTCAAAGCCCGCGTCGCGTCCAATCACGCTTGCCAAGGTGCTGTTGACGTTGCGGAAGGTTGCAAAATGCAGCTGCATTACAATGTCACGCTTTGCATAAAGCTGTGCCATAAAGTACATCAGGTGCGAGAAAAGCTCCTGACGTTCGCTATCCGAGAGGGTTGCTCGCTTTGCGTAAAGCTCCTGTGCTCGCTCTTCACCGATGTCGGCAAGAGGCAAAAAGTCCATTCCGTGGTCGGCAATTTTGCAGCCCTTGGAAATAAAATAATCAAGTCTTTCTTCGAGTGCGTTTTTGAGCTCTGTCAGCGTGTTCAGTTTTTTGCCAACTGCATTTTCCAATCTTTCCAATGCCGCAGCATCCACATTCAGGGCGAAGTCGGGACGGAAGGTGGGGCGCACGTTGGTGTCACCGCACATACCGTGCATCGACAAGGGCGATGCGGGATCATCGGTGGTGGCAACGTATTCCACGCGGAACTTTTTGAGAATTTGCTTCGCCGTCAAAGTTTTGAGAGCTTCATTTGCTTTATTCCAAATGCGCTCGGCACTCTCGGAGTTCAGTGGCTCGCGAATATCAAAGAGCAATTTCAGTTCAAGCTGTGTCCAATAGTACAGAGGTCCGCCGCAAAGGAGTGGAAAGATCTCTGCGTATTTGAGATACTTCTCATAAAAGCTTGCGTCTCCCGTGATATATTTTTCATCCACGCCGCAAAGACGCATAGCACGCCATTTGTAGTGGTCGGCAGCAAGCCACAACTCTCCCAAGGATTCAAACTTGCGGTCGTTTTGCAGTTCCGCTTCGTTCAAGTGACAGTGGTAATCCACAATGGGCAGATCCTTTACTTCATTGTAAAGCAGTTCTGCCGCGGGGGTGTTGAGCAAAAGCGCATCCCCAAAAAACTCTTTCATAGGTTTCTCCCTTCCCTATCCCGTCAGGATAGGATCTCGATTCTTTGACCGTTTGATTGATACATAGAAAGGATGAGACGCACGACCTTTGCGGCTTCCTTGCCCGATACGCGGAAAGGGCGTCCTTCGGCGATGCAGGCATAGAAATCACGAATGAGGATAGCGTGTCCTGTTCCCCAAACAGTTTTGCCAACAAGGTTTGCGTGGTCGCGGGTGTCCTCAATTTCAACGGGTTTGCCGTTGCAGATGACGAAATCATTTCCTGCAATGACACGTACTTTATCCATAGTCACAAATTGCAACTGAACAGGCAGGTCGGCAGTTGCAGCCGTTGTGCCGTAGAAGTGACACATCATACCGTCGGGCAGTTCAAAATGTGCCACAGCGGTATCCTCTACCTCAATGCAATCCTTGTGATAGTCGTTGTTTATGTGAGCCGTAACGTGCGTGGGCATTCCGCACAGATGTTGGAGAAGATCAAGGGTATGCAGAGCCTGATTGATCATCACGCCGCCGCCTTCCTCTACGATCTTGCCTCTCCAAGCACCGGATGCATAATATTTTGCATCTCTTTTCCAGCTTACAATACCCAATCCCGACTTGACGCCGTGCTCCTTGATGTAATCCATCAGCCACAGCATACGGGGCTCATAGCGGTTTTGCTGGCAAACACCAAGTTTTGCGGTGCTCTTTTCTTCGGCTTCCAAAACCGCGTGCAGCTGCTCCATTGTGGTAGCCAGCGGCTTTTCGCACAAAACGTGAATGCCGCGGCTAAGTGCCGCGATAACCATTTCTGCGTGCAGATAGTGCGGTGTGCAGATGTGAATGGAATCAGGCTTTTCTTTCTCCAACAGTTCAACGTAATCGGTATAAACCGGAACGTTGCCAAGCTCGAATTTTTCAATTTTCTCTTTCGCGTGTTCGGGAACGATATCGCACAGAGCACAGATTTTGTTGCCAGAACCGATAATGGCATTGATGTGGTTGCCCGAGATAGCGCCGCAACCGATGACGGCAATACGGAAAGTTTTCATAATGGTTTCCTCGTTTTTGGTGTGGTTTGTTTGCGTTATTTGACTCCGCCGTACGATCCCGAAATGTCGAGAACAACGTCAGAGGTTTCTTTTTTGACAACGGTGCTCTCTTTGATACGGCGATTAAGCTCGTCGAGATAAAGGTCGTCGTCGATGGGAAGCTCTATCTCTTTGTTGAGCCAGGTGGAAAGCAGCATCGCGTTCATCATTTGCACGCTCTTAATACCCTCTTCTCCTTTTACAAAGAGAGGTTCGATTCCCAAGATAGCATTTGCAAAATTATTCAAAATACCGACGTGTTGGTCGTTGCGACCGTCGGTGGGAACCTCAAAGGTGGTATATTCGGGGTCGACAAATGCGCGTGCCGTGCGGCAGAATTCGCGCTCATCAATGGCAAGTTGGTCAAAGGTTAAGCGACCGTTCTCGCAAACGAGACGTCCGCGTGTTCCGGTAATTTCAAAACGGTTCGTTCCGGGAGCGTCCCCTGTTGAGGTAACGAACACACCGGTGGCTCCGTTTGGAAACTCCATATAGGCACTAACATCATCCTCGACCTCGATATCGTGCCATTTGCCAAAATGGCAATGGGCATGAATTTTTGTGGGAAGCATTCCCACGATCCATTGGAGCAGATCGATTTGATGGGGACACTGATTGAACAGCACGCCGCCACCCTCACCGCGCCAAGTGGCTCTCCAGCCACCCAGATCAAAGTAGTTTTGCGAGCGGTACCAGTTGGTAATGATCCAATTGACGCGCTTAATTTCTCCAAGCTCGCCCCCTGCTACCATCTCTTGCATTTTGCGATAGATGGAATTGGAACGCTGATTGAACATCATACCAAACAGCTTGTCCGACTTCTCTGCCTCCGCATTCATTTCTTTGACCTGCTTTGTGTAAACACCCGCAGGCTTTTCGCAAATGACGTGGAGCCCTGCCCCAAGGGCTTGGCACACGAGTGCTTGGTGGTTATAAGGCGGAACAGCTACGATAACCGCATCGCACAGACCACTATGTAGCATTTCGCCATAATCAGTAAAGGCAACAACATTCTCGGCACCGTCGAGTGCCAGAATCGCATCTGCCTTGACCTTTTTCGGCTCGCAAATAGCCACGAGCTCACCGTTTGCAATTTTGCCTTCCAAAAGACTTTTGCAGTGTGCCGTGCCCATATTGCCGATGCCGACAATGCCAAATCTGACTTTTTGCATTATGCTCTGCCGTTCACAACGGGATGGCCGATTTCTGCCAGCATATCCTTGAGAGCATTGACCGCGTAGTCGAATGCTTCATCAGCAGTAGCAAATACGAATTTATTTTTGAGCTCCTTGCCGTCGAATTGCTTGTAGGACTCGGAAACAAAGAGGTGAGGCTCAACCGTGAGAACAACCTCGGCATCGGTCATCTTGTCGATCTTCTCAAGTGCTTCCTTGAGGTGTCCCTCACCTGCTCCTGCAGGTACAAGCGTGCGACCTTCGTAGAGACAATCCTTAACGTGCATATATTCGAAATAAGGTGCGGTTGCCTCAAAGCCTGCAACGGGATCTCTTTGGCAGTAAACATAGTTTGCGGGGTCGTAGATGCCGCGCAAGCCCGGAACGGATGCCAACAGGTCGGCTACACGTTCGGGGTCTTGACCGTAAATTTCGCCCTCGTTCTCGTGGCAAAGAGTAACGCCTGCCTCGGCAGCCTCAGCTACCATAATCTTCATTCTTCTGAGAACCTCGTCGCGGTACTCATCAAGCTTGTCTTGCTCAACGAAGAAGCTGAAGATACGCATGCGCTTTGCGCCAAACACACGGCAAACCTCAAGCGCGCGGCGGAAGAGCTGCAGGTGAGGCTCAAAATCGTCGGTGATTTTATATTTGCCGATAGGAGAGCCGAAGGAAGGAACGATAATGCCCTCTGCATCAAAGCGACGCTTGATTTCGGCGAGCTCCTCATCCGTTTTTGCAATAACGGGACCAAAATTCATTGCGCGAGGCTCAATGCAAAAGAGTCCGTTTCTCTTCAGTGCCTCAACTTGTCCGTTAATACCGTTGTGTGCTTCATCTGCAAAAGCGGAGATTAAAAATTTTGCCATAGTAGTTATCCTTTCGTGATGATTCGTCTTCGACGAAATATGGTTTCCGTACGGTTCAAAAGTCATTTTTGGCCATACTTACTCAATTTTAATCTTATTATAACAAGTTTATTAGGAAATGTCAATCGCTTTTTTTACAAAAAGTGTTGCAAATATCATCTTTTTGTGTTATAAATAAGATGGATGAGAAGGCGATTTGCACTATGTGATTCCATAATTGCCACAGATTGGAGACAATACTATGAAAAAACTGCATCTGGTATCAAACGCACATCTCGACCCCGCCTGGCTCTGGCGTTGGAACGAGGGTCTTGCCGAGGCGATTTCCACCTTTCGCGTAGCGGCAGATTTTTGCGAAGAATATGATGGATATATTTTTAACCACAATGAGGCTCTGCTTTACGAATGGGTAGAGGAACACGAGCCCGCTCTTTTTACGCGCATTCAAAAGCTCGTAAAGGAAGGCAAATGGAATATCATCGGCGGTTGGTATCTCCAACCCGATTGCGTAATGACCTCGGGCGAGAGCTTGCTCTCTCAAATTTCGCTCGGTCGCAAGTATTTTAAAGAGAAATTCGGAGTTGAACCCAAGATCGCGATGAATGTGGACTCCTTTGGTCACACGCGCGGACTTGTGCAAATTTTGAACAAGACCGGCTTTGAAGCATATCTTTCCAAACGTCCCGAGTGGCTTGCGGGCAGCTTTTTGTGGCGCGGATTTGATGCCAGCACCATTCCCGTGCACAGCCTTTACGATGGATACGGCTCTCTCAAGGGAGAGGCGGTCAAAAAGATCAACGAGCACTTTGGACACGGCCCCGAACGCGAGGAATCGATGTGTATGTGGGGCATTGGCAACCACGGCGGCGGCGCTTCGCGCGAGGATCTCGAACAAATTGCCCAGCGTATGAAGGTGGGCGATATTGAAATGCTCCACTCCACCCCCGAGGCATTTTTTGCTTCTCTTGACCGCACCAAATTGCGTACCGTAAGCGAATCCTTGATCTCCTCGATGGTAGGATGCTACACATCAATGGTGCGTATGAAGCAGGCGCACAGCAAGCTTGAGTGCCAGATCGCTATGACCGAAAAGATTATGAGCTATGCTGCCCTTTCGACCGATGCAGACTACGATGCCGATGAGCTTCTGAAAGCAAAAAAAGCAATCGCGTTCTGCCAATTCCACGACGTTCTCCCCGGCTCGGGCATCAAGATGGTAGAAGAGGACGGACTGCGCACAATGGCTTACGCATCCGAAATTTGCGACAAGCTCTTTACCAAAGCCTTCTTCAAGCTCTGCCAAGGGCAGAAAAAGGGCAACCGCAAGGAAATTCCCGTTATGCTATTCAACCCTCATCCCTACCCTGTTGAGGGCGACTTTGAAATGAGCTTTATGCTTGAGGATCAAAACTGGAACGAGGGACAAAAAACCGTTGCCACCGTTTATGACAAGGATGGAAACGATATTCCATCACAAAACGAAAAGCCCAACTGCACCTTCAACCTCGATTGGCCGCAAAAGGTCAGCTTCCACGCAACACTTGCTCCCGCATCCATCAGCCGCTTTGACTGCCGTTTGGAAGTGAAAAACAAGGAAGATCTGCCCGTTTTCGAATACCCGTCCGATAAAATCGAGGTCGCAAATGAGCAAGTGACGATGTCGGTCGACCGCAAAACAGGTCTCTTTAGCTTTGCGGCAAACGGCAAAACGCTTGTCGAGAACGGCGGCGCTTTGGAATACTACCGCGACTGCGAAGACGCTTGGGCAATGACTACCGATAACTTCCGCCAGCATCTCGCAACGTTTGAATTAATGAGTGATGCCGAAGCGTGCGACTTTGTAGGCTACCCCGACGACAAAACGCCCAACGTGCGCGTGGTTGAGGACGGCGACGTCCGCACAAAGGTGCAAGCATTCTTCAAATACAACCGCTCTACGGCGATGGTCGAGTACACTATGCCCAAGCATAGCAATTATATGGACGTTGACATCCTCGTCTTTTCGGGCGAGCCGAACAAGATGCTGAAATATCACATCGACACTACCTTTTCGGGCGTTCCCGTAGGCGAGACCGCTTTCGGACGCGAGGAGCTCTTCCACGATGAGAGAGAAGCCGTTTATCACAAATGGTGCGGCATCCACAACGCCGAAAATCGCGTATACGTCATCAATAAAGGCACGCACGGCGGAAGCTTTACCGATCACTCGATGAAAATTTCCCTGCTCCGCACCCCCATCTATTCGGCGCATACCATCGGCCCGCGCCAGCTCGCACCGCACGACCGTTGGTGCGACCATATGGACATGGGCGAACGCCGTTTCTCCTTCCGCATCACAGCTGACACTCACATTGACCGCGCGGCACAAGCCTTTAACGAAGAACCCTTCGCGCTTTCCTTTTTCCCCTCGGGTGAGGGACAACGCCCCGATACCGCCATTACGCTTGACAACGAGAGAATTCTTCTCTCCTCAATGCGCAAAACCGATAACGGATATCAAGTTACACTCTATAACACGACCATCAAACCCGAAACCGTACACGTTTCCATCCCCACCCTCGGCTATGACGAGACCTTGGAGTTTGGAAGATATGAGTTGAAGATTTTGGATATTTAACGGAATAAGAATTGTGGGGAAAACTTCTTGCAAGAAGTTTTCCCCACACCCCTTTCAAGAACTCTCGCACAAATATATCTAAATAGAGTCGTTAGCTTACGGACAGACAGTCGGCGCGAGGCACAAGACCTCGCTTTGGCTGTCGCGAGCGGCTAGGCACCTCCAAGACCCTATCCGCTAAGGAAGTTGATTAGAATCAAAAAACCGCCGAGAGCAACTAAACGGTAACTCTCGGCGGTGTGTTTGTGTTTTGATTAAATACAGATATATGCTCCTATTACTTTGCTTGTGTTTTCGTCGTATTTGATCCAGCCATGTTTAATCGCTTGATCCAACACAAGATCTCTTCCCAGCATACTGTTCCTGCAGGCAAAATAGCACATCCGTTCATCGTTTTTGAACAAAGGCGGAAGCGAATCGGCAGTAAGCTTAAATGCAAAATTTTTGGCATCAGAGATAATACGCTTGATTTC